>CAVELH010000020.1:0-22819 GCA_963616385.1 bacterium
GGCTCTTCCTCTATTTCTTCTACCTCTGGTTCAGCTATCTCAGGTTCGGGCTCAATTTCTGGCTCGGCTTCTTCCTCAAGTGCAGGTTCAATTTCTGGTTCGATTTCTTTCTCAACCTCTTCTGCCTCAGTTTCAAGCTCAACCTCTCCTGATTCAGGCTCCTCCTCAGATTCCTCTATATCTAATTCAGGCTCTTCCTCTATTTCTTCTACCTCTGGTTCAGCCTCAAATTCAGGCTCGGATTCTTCAATCTCTACATCAGCCTCTTTCACCTCTGGCTCGGTTTCTTCTGTCTCAACCTCTTCTGGTTCAGGTTCAAGCTCAGATTTAAGCTCTTCCTCAACCTCTTCAAACTCAGGCTCAGGCTCTATAACCCTCATCTCACCGAACTCATCTTCCTCATCATTTAAAGAAGAAAAATCATCCACTTCATATTCATCATCGTCCTCCACGTCAGCAAGCTCCGCGGTTTCAAATAATATACTCTTTTTAACCTTATAAGAAGGCACAGCTTCATCACCCTTTGTAGCAACAATGCTATCAAATGGATTACCAAAGCCTTCACTGTCATGAAGATTCTCTATTGTATCTGACTCGGCAGTGAAATCATCATCTCCCATGTCAACTGTTACAATAGGTTTTTTTATTGAATTGCGCTCTTTCATGTGTATCTCGCGCATATCATTATCCCCATCTGTTGATTCTAAATCATCTTCTGCATTAGCAGATTCTTTCTCCGTAGATTCTTTATCTGATTTATCTTCCTCGCTGTCATCACCAAAGAAAATATTTCTAGCTTCCTCATAGGCTTCTCTCTCCGCTTCCTTGGTTTTCTCATCATCTGATTCAACCCGTTCCACAGTAGTAGCAGCCTCTTCATTCTCCTTAAGAGTATCCTCTTCAGCATCCAAAGATTTCTCTTTTTTCTTAGGTCTTGAAAAGATGTTCTTAATAAAATTTTTCTTGCTCTTAGTAGTCCCGCCATCCCCTTGCGTTTCAACCAAGTCTGCACTATCTGAATTATTATTAACTTCTTCTGTCTTACCTTTATCTGTCATTTTACCTTCTGTCTCACCATCGTCAGTCACTTTATCTTCAACCTCTTGTGTGTCTGTATCGGTTTTACTATTGTCTGATATATCACCCGAAGTTGTATTCTGATTCACATCTGCATCTGCGTTTTCTTCTTTGCTTTCTTCCTTAGCTTCTTTTTCCTTTCGCTCCTGTTCCTTAAGCATCTTCTTGAGCTTACGCTTAGGAACAATCTCGTCATCGTCATTATCATCAACCATAATAACAATCTCTGGCTCTCTGGGATGAATTCTAAGGTCATCTGCCTCAAGAAGCTTTGTCTCTAATTCCCTGTCAGCAGCCTGTTCCAAATCATCATCTGCACACTCTTCATCTGCAAATGAACTATACAACGCCTCTGCATCAGCCTTTCCATCAACTATGTTGTGAATAGTGATATCGTGCTCACTCTCCTTAAATGTAGCACTATATATCTGTATAAGTCCTTCAGCCTCTTTATCTCTTCCCTGAACGAGATATAACAAAATAGTTTCATATGTCCACTCATAATCCATTGTGTTGGAATATGTTGGTGCTATATACTTTTCTAAATCGTCCGCCGAGGTCTTATTAGCCTTATTATATATATACATAACCTGTTTTGTTTCCAAAACATTCTCGTCAGCATCAAACATATACATATCATAATACTGCTTCGCTAAATCCTTATATCCCATCTTGAGATACAGGAACATAATTGTATATATAATTCTTTTGGCTTCAGGTGCAAGCTTGTGTGCTATTAAAAGGACATGTCTTGCATCCTTATATCTCTTGTTATATATGTATATTTCTCCACACAAACGCAAGAACTGCGGATTCAAAGACTTGGTCAAATCCTGACTATCCAATATATCTAACGCCAGACCATACTCCCTTGCATTTGCCAATTCTTTTATTTTGTTTACACTGGCCATGCTAAGTCCTGAGCCCATCTCATATCACCTCAAACAACATAATATATACAGCTTATCATAAAAAGGTATTAGTGTCCCTCAAACACCTTCTCAACCTTCTCTATAACTGTATCCTTCATATTTCCTCTGGTCTTTTCATACTGTAAACCAGACTCCATAATCTCGAGTAATTCCATTCTGTACTCGCTATCTATATCCTTAATGTACTCCATAAGTACATCCTTGATTTCAATTACATATTCCTTGGTCTGCATCTTTGCAATCATCTCATCAGGACTGAACTTAGATGTACTCTTCATATCCTCCTGCTTACGTCCACAAACGACACATTCCTCAGCTCCTGCCTCATTAACATATCCACAGTTACATGTCCATATCATACCATCAGTTCTATATTTCTCTACAGCATCTATACCTCTCTTATCCTTAAGAGCTGCAAGTCTGTGTAAAGGCATTGATACATTAATAGGAAGGTCATTACAAGCAAATACGCCTCTGCTTGTCACATATTTTGATATTGTAACCTTAGCATCCTTTATCAAAAGTATATCCTTAGCAGGCAGCTTACAATCTATATCATTTGCCTCTATAAGGGTTATGTTTCCTCTTTCAAATACAAAGTCAAGGTTCTTAAGCAAAAGCTTCTCCTCATACAAATTAGTAAGCTCAACATCTGCACGAACCGCCTTGATATCATCCTTGTTGTAATTATAGAACCATGTTGATATCTTAACATCCTTGCTAGAACCACTAAGCACAACCTTAACAGGTCTTGGTACAAGTCTGTTATAATAATTACTTACATATAACTCCTTTGTTATTACATGCTCCTCTTCCTCAAGCTTGCGAAGCTTAACAGCGGTACCTGATGCTATTGTTCCAACGGAATAATTAGTAAACTGTGTGTAATTAAGGCTAAGACCTATAATAGCATCTGCACCTCTGCGCTCAGCCATCTTCTTAATCTTCTCGATAGCAAGCTCATTCGCCTGCTCAAGCTTTCCCGTTAGCTTCTCACTCTCTACATCAGACATCTCAGTAACACCTGCCGCTAATCCCTTAAAAAAATTAGAACCAAGTGCAGTCTGTGTATTAACAAACCCCAAATACTCAGCTATTTCATATCCGTCAAAATTATATCCGGATGTCAACATAATATCTCCCATAATATGTACCCTCCACAAAATAATAATTCATATGAGTGAACGAGAAAACACTCAAACATAAAAAAATTATATCATATTATTTTCATGTTTAAAAGTGTTTTTGTGTAATTTATTGCGAACCTGCAAAGTTTTTTGTGCAATTTTCAACAATTTTTACAATTTAACAGGATTTTTATTCTCGTATTTATAATAATAGAACTCCAAATCAAAGTATGTATGCTCATCACTCTCACCAACAAGCTCCCAATTATCAAGCTCATCCAGATTAGGAAACCATGTATCAGCCTCATAATTATAGTTGATTTTGGTAACATGTGCATATTTACAGTAAGGCAAAAGCATCTTATATACATCTCCGCCACCTATAACAAATATGCCCTTGTCCTCATATTCCTTTAGCTTGTGTAGCAGCTCCTCCTCAGAATGAACAATAATACCACCACGCACATCAAAATTCTTATTTCTTGTAAGTATTATATTGTCTCTTCCCGCAAGAGGCAGTCCATTAGGAAATCCTGCCAATGTTTTTCTTCCGAGAACAACAGCGTGTCC
This sequence comes from bacterium, assembly GCA_963616385.1. Lineage (GTDB taxonomy): Bacteria > Bacillota > Clostridia > Lachnospirales > Lachnospiraceae > Coprococcus_C. The sequence goes on from CAVELH010000020.1 coordinate 3,707, forward strand.
CATTGTGGTCTGTCTGAAAAACTTCTGATCTTCTGGAATTCTTACAAGTAATTCACCCTTGTTTCCTATAGCCCAATTATTATCTACAGCAACTATTAAATCCATATAAATACCTCCTAAACTGCTATTGGTATATTCTTAATCTGTGGTCCGGTCTTGTAATCCTCTATAGTAAAATCATCAACCGTAAAATCATAGAAATCCTTCACATCAGGATTCATAGTAAACTTTGGTGCCGGATACGTTGGTCTCTCAATCAATTCCTTTACTATAGGTATATGTCTGTCATATATATGTGCATCTGCAATCACATGAACTAATTCACCCGGCTTAAAGCCTGTAACCTGAGCCATCATGTAAACAAGTACAGCGTATTGAACAACATTCCAGTTGTTTGCCGCCAAAACATCCTGCGAGCGTTGATTTAATATTGCATTTAATCTGTCTCCTGTAACATTAAACGTAACACTGTATGCACATGGATACAGGTTCATCTCCGACAAGTCCTGATGGACATATATATTAGTCATAATTCTTCTGCTGTAAGGGTTATTTTTCAAATCATATATCACACGGTCAACCTGATCCATCATACCCTCTTTGTATTTGTGTTTTACACCAAGCTGATAGCCATAAGCCTTTCCGATTGAACCATTCTCATCAGCCCACGCATCCCATATATGACTATTCAAATCATTAACATTGTTAGACTTCTTCTGCCATATCCAGAGCAGCTCATCTATAGCTGATCTGACATAGGTTTTTCTAAGAGTTATTGCCGGAAATTCCTTGGATAAATCATATCTGTTTACAACACCAAAGCGTTTGATGGTGTATGCACTCGTACCATCCTCCCACTTTGGTCTTACCTTCTCTCCCTCTGTGCTAAAGCCATTATCTATAATGTCCCTGCACATATTTATAAACAATTCATCAGCCTTACTCATATTTCTCTCCTTACTTTTGTTATTCAGTTTGAATACTTCTATTGATTTTTTCATTTTTTATGATACTGTTAGTTAAACGGAGGTGAGTCAGCATATGTCTTATGAAGACTTCGGGCTTCGTCTAAAACAATTTCGTCATCATCAAAAGCTTACCCAGAAAGATATTTCGGAATTATTAAATATTTCAAGACAAGCCTATAGCAATTATGAACAAGGCAGGTGTCTTCCACCGCCAAATACATTAGCAGATTTATCATGCATTTTAAATGCTAATCTGTTTATTCCATTTATCCAATCTTCTTCATATCTTAATCTTTGTCTTTCAAAATGCCATGACATTCCGGAAGAAGAATCCAAGATACTCGTTGATATGTATTCCCGTTTGCCAATAGACAGAAGAATACAGGTTTTAACTTTCATTCTAAAAGATAAGTAATAAAAGAAAGGTTTTCGTATGGAAAATAAAATATTTGCAAATATCATTAAATCCCAACGCACTATTTCAGGTTATAATCAAACACAGGCAGCAAAACTATTATTGCTGACGCGCTCAAGCTATCAGCACTACGAATCCGGCAGAAGAATGCCATCACTAGAAACTGTAATCCGTATGGGTGCTCTATATAAAATTCATCCTGTTGACCTAATTGGTGCTCTGGTTCCAAAAGAAATAAAAGAAGCTTTGCCAAATTATCTTGATATTCTTTATTGTGGTAAGTATGCCTTTTCCTCAGAAGAGATACATATAATTTCATTATATAACGAGAGCATCTCCTTCCAGACTTTTTCTGCTCCTGTCATAGGGATTACTCTCATTATATTTAATCTGCGTATTTGTCACACCTCCGGCAACATATGTCCTACCACATTCAGGACATACCCCCATCTTAAGCGTGACATTTGCGCTGATTAGTTTTGCTCCCGGTTTACTGCCTTTAGCAATGGCATTCGACACATGCTCTCTCTCATGTGCCGAAACCTTTGCGTAAGACTGCTCAGGGCTGATATTTCCAGGGGTTTTAAACGATACATCCGGTTCATTCGAACCGTCGACATACTTTCGGTTCTTACATGTCTGACACTCTACAGGTCTTACCTTGGTAGAAGTATCAACCGTGTTGTCCGTCCGTACAGGCGTAACGCGTGACACATTACTAACCGGTATTGTGTAATTATTACTCATACCTCCAATATACATCGTTACCCCTCCCCTCTATAAAATACCTTATATTATACTATATCTCACTTATATCAACTAATGACAGATTATGTCTGTCTGATGACTCAAGACTTGTAAGCAATGCATGTGCAGTATCTAAGCTTGTAAGACAAGTAACACCTGTCTCAACTGCATTTCTTCTGATAATAAATCCATCCTTACTATGCTCTACACCCTGTGAAGGAGTATCAATGATAAGGTCTATCTCATGACTGAGTATCAAATCAAGAAGATTAGGTGATGGCTCCTCAACCTTATTTATAGGCTTTGCTGGTACACCATTCTCATTTAAAACTCTGCATGTGCTTCTTGTTGAGAATATCTCATAACCAAGTGCACTGAATCTTCTACCAATCTCTACTGCGTCAAGCTTATCTGAATCCTTTACAGTAAGTATCATCTTCTTGTATTTAGGAAGGTTTGTACCTGAACCAAGGAATGCCTTATATAATGCTTCGTTATAATCCTTTGAAATACCAAGGCACTCACCTGTTGACTTCATCTCTGGTCCAAGACTTACCTCAGCACCACGAATCTTCTCAAATGAGAATACAGGCATCTTGATTGCAAAATACTCTGACTCTGGCTGTAAGCCTGGCTTATAACCAAGGTCTTTTATCTTCTCGCCAACGATAACCTTAGATGCAAGGTCAACAATCGGAATACCTGTAACCTTACTGATATAAGGAACTGTACGGCTTGAACGAGGATTAACCTCAATTACATATACCTCATCCTGATATACAATAAACTGGATATTGATAAGACCTATAACATGAAGGTTGTTTGCAAGCTTTCTTGTGTAGTCCTCCAATACTCTCTTAATCTTAGGTGTAACTGTCTGAGCAGGATAAACCGAGATACTGTCTCCAGAGTGAATACCTGCACGCTCAACGTGCTCCATAATACCAGGAATTAAAATATCCTCTCCATCACAAACTGCATCTACCTCTATCTCTTTACCCATAAGGTATTTATCAACAAGAACAGGATGCTCCTGAACGTGTCTGTTAATTACGTCCATGAACTCTATAATATCTTTATCAGATATTGCAATCTGCATGCCCTGTCCGCCAAGTACATATGAAGGTCTTACAAGTACCGGATAGCCGAGCTCATTTGCAGCCTCTAAAGCCTCTTCTCTTGTAAATACAGTCTTTCCGGCAGGTCTTGGAATACAGCACTTCTCAAGAATCTCATCGAACAGCTCTCTGTCCTCTGCTGCATCTACATTCTCTGCACTTGTACCAAGGATAGGTACTCCCATCTTAAGGAGAGCCTCTGTAAGCTTGATAGCTGTCTGTCCACCAAACTGTACTACTGCGCCATCCGGCTTCTCAACATTAACAATCGCCTCTACATCCTCTGCTGTAAGCGGTTCAAAATAAAGCTTGTCAGCTATATCAAAGTCTGTACTTACTGTCTCAGGGTTGTTGTTTACGATAATTGTCTCATAGCCATGATCCTTCAATGTCCATGTGCTATGTACTGAGCAGTAATCAAACTCAATACCCTGTCCAATCCTGATAGGGCCTGAACCAAGTACCATGATTTTCTTTCTGCTGTTATCCTCTACAACCTCTGATACACCATCAAAGCATGAATAATAATATGGTGTCTCTGCCTCGAACTCAGCAGCACATGTATCAACCATCTTATAAGCTGCACGAATTCCATATCCATATCTTAATTCCTTTATCTCTTCCTCTGTCTTGCCTGTTATCTGTGCGATAACCTTGTCAGGGAACTCAATTCTCTTTGCCTCAAATAATATATCCTTAGTAAGCTCTGGAGCTTCACGAAGAAGCTTCTCCTCCTGAACTATATTATTAATCTTGTCTATAAACCAGATATCTACCTGTGTTATGCTGTGAATTTCTTCTGCTGAAATTCCTCTTCTGAGAGCCTCAGCGATAACGAATATACGTCTGTCATCAACTCTGTGAAGCATCTCATGAATCTCTTCCTTGGCAAGCTCGCTGTAGTTCTCGTATATGAGACTGTCTACATGCTGCTCAAGTGAACGGAGAGCCTTCATAAGAGCACCCTCAAAGTTAGTACAGATACTCATTACCTCACCAGTAGCCTTCATCTGTGTTGTGAGCGAACGGCTTGCTTTGATAAACTTATCAAAAGGAAGTCTAGGCATCTTAACTACAACGTAGTCAAGTGCAGGCTCAAAGCTTGCATATGTCTTACCAGTGATTGCATTTTTTATTTCATCAAGGTTATATCCAAGAGCAATCTTAGCTGCAACCTTAGCTATAGGATAACCTGTAGCCTTAGATGCAAGTGCTGAAGAACGGCTAACTCGAGGATTTACCTCTATTACGCAATACTCAAATGTTGTTGGATGAAGTGCGAACTGTACATTACAGCCACCTCTTATATCAAGCTCTGAAATAATGTTAAGAGCTGCACTTCTCAACATCTGATGCTCCTTATCAGCAAGTGTCTGTGAAGGTGCAACAACAATAGAATCACCTGTATGTACACCAACAGGATCTATATTCTCCATATTACATACTGTAATACATGTGCCATTTGCATCACGCATTACCTCGTACTCTATCTCTTTCCATCCGGCTATACAACGCTCAACAAGAACCTGACCAACTCTTGAAAGTCTGAGTCCGTTCATAAGTATCTCAACGAACTCCTCCTCGTTGTGTGCGATACCACCGCCGCTGCCACCTAAGGTGTATGCAGGACGAAGAACGATAGGATAACCTATCTTCTCAACAAATGCGAGACCATCCTTTATGTTGGTAACAACCTCTGAAGGGGCACATGGCTCATTAATCTTCTCCATTGTACGCTTAAACTCAAGACGATCCTCAGCCTTCTTAATTGTCTTAGATGAAGTACCAATAAGCTTTACGTTATGCTCACGAAGGAAACCTGACTCCTCAAGTTCCATTGCTATATTAAGAGCTGCCTGTCCACCAAGTGTAGGAAGCACACTGTCTGGTTTTTCTTTCTCGATAACTGCCTTAACTACATCAGGTGTAAGTGGCTCAATATATACCTTATCAGCAATATTCTTATCTGTCATGATTGTCGCAGGGTTAGAGTTTATAAGTACTACGCAAATGCCCTCCTCCTTAAGCGAACGGCATGCCTGTGTTCCGGCATAGTCAAACTCTGCTGCCTGTCCGATAACGATAGGACCTGAACCAATAACTACTACTTTCTTTATGCTAGTATTCTTAGGCATTACTTTGACACCTCCATCATATTCATAAACTCGTCAAACAAATATCCTGTATCAAGAGGACCTGCACATGCTTCCGGATGGAACTGTACAGTCTGTACATTCTTGCCAAGATAATGCACACCCTCAACAGTTCCGTCATTTACATTAACAAAGCTTACCTCTGCGATATCCCTGTCAAGAGTCTCCTCCTTAACAACATAACCGTGATTCTGTGTTGATATATAAACCTTGCCTGTTTTCATGTCTCTTACAGGATGATTTGCACCTCTGTGTCCATATTTCATCTTCTCAGTGTCAGCACCATTTGCAAGTGCCAGAAGCTGATGTCCAAGACATATAGCAAATATAGGTACATCTGTAGCAAATAATTTCTTAATCTCCTCTATTGTCTTGACATTATCCTTAGGATCTCCAGGGCCATTAGTAAGCATTATTCCGTCTGGCTTATCAGCAAGAATTTCCTCGGCAGGTGTCTCGGCCGGATAAACAGTAACCTGACAGCCTCTCTCCTGCAATGAATTAACAATATTCTTCTTAACACCAAGATCTACTACAGCTACCTTGTAGCCATCACCCGGATAAAACATCTTCTCTTTGCATGTTACATCAAGCACGACATGTCCCATATTCCATGCCTTAATTCTCTTAATGCATTCATCCATGTCATAATTCTCATCTGTTGTAATCATGCCCTTCATAGTACCCTTCTCACGAAGTATCTTCGTAAGGGCTCTGGTATCAATACCTTCTATACCTGTTATATTATTATCTATAAGGAACTTACCTATACTTTCCTGACTTCTGAAATTGCTAGGTCTCTTAGCAAGCTCTCTTACAATGAAGCCTGACTGCCAAGGGCGTTCCGCCTCCATATCTTCAAAACATATGCCATAGTTACCAATAAGCGGGTATGTCATAACAACTGACTGTCCGGCATAAGATGGGTCTGTCAAAACTTCCAGATAACCGGTCATGGAAGTATTAAACACTATCTCGCTTATAATTTCATTTGTAGAACCAATGCTTTTTCCCTCAAAAACATTGCCATCTTCAAGTATAAGAAATGCTTTCATCGTTCCTGTCCTTTCATTTATATATGGGATTTTTACTCAAAAAAAAAGAGTGAAACGGCAGAATTTGGGCTTCTGACGTAGCTCTTTTTTTCCTAAATTTATAAAAGTTTACCACAAAATCCGACTTAAAACAACCCCTTTAATGAAACCTTTTTGGCTCTCTCCTCTTTGCTGTAAATGCAGCCACAATAATCCTGTCTGTACAAATTATATTCATGTGACAATTCTATAGAGCGTGCATAACCATTTTTCTTCTTAAAGTCACTGTACAGATATCCAATATTATATTCGTCAGAAAGTCTCTCACCAATCTCATTTAACCATTTTGCGTTCTTGTATGGGCTGATAGATAAAGTTGTTGTAAATACATCGTAATCATGCTCTGCCGCATACTCGGCTGTTTTTCTCATGCGGAGCTCATAGCATTTGTAGCAGCGTTTTCCACGCTCTGGCTCCTCCTCTAATCCCTTTGACATCTCAAAGAAAAGCTCCGGCTCATAATCACCGTCTATAACCTTAACTCCCATTGCAAATGGTGCTTCACCTACAAATCTTATAAGCTCTGCCACTCTCTTTTTATATTCCCCTTCCTCGGTGATATTAGGGTTGTAGAAAAATATTGTAATATCATATAATCCAGAGAGCACTTCAAGTACATGTGAGCTGCATGGTGCACAGCATGCGTGAAGCAGCATTTTTTGTTTTGGTGTATTCATATCGTTATCTGAATTCATTATTTAACCTCTTTATCACTATAAACTGTATAGATAATTTTTTTAAATTTTAGTCATTTTTAACAGTTGACTTTGGCAATAATATACAATATACTATTATTAATTAAATTGTATTGCTATCATTATAGTGGTTTGATACTACATTATCAAGCAATAATTGTAATACCAGATGGGAGGTAATTATAATGACAGTAGATCAGGCTGTAAAGAAATTCAAATTAGAGCCACTGAACGTATATACTGCAAAGGCTAAGGCAAAAGAATTGAACGTTGAAGAGGTTTTATATATGAACGTTCAGAAGAACAAGTATGCATATGTTGTTAAGGATGGTCCTCGTGGATATATGCTCTATCAGGATGAGAAGAGCTTATACACCAAGATGTACAAGGGACTTAAGATGACTCCACTTGAGCCATAATCGAAATTAACATTTTACATATCCAACCAGGCTTAACTCTTTAAGTCTGGTTTGCCTTTATAGGCACTTCATCAAATATATATTTTCTAATAATAATATCCAGATACACACATAACAAGCTTAACATCGACCAGAGCAATGAATATACAAGGCATATCTGCCCCATCACGTTATATCTTTGTTCTGAATAGTCCCACACATTCCATCCAAGTACCTTATTAACCAAAACTCCGGTTACAAATTCATAAAACGTAATTATAAGCATACCCGATACCATAATTTTCGGCAGCGCCACTAACACGTTTTTACTGTATGCAAGTATTTTTCTACCCGCATATCCCACTGTAACAAAGCACACACCGCCACATATAAGCATCGAAAAATGCGAATAGCCACGAAATGCTATCTCCATATAAAAATATACAATTCCGCCAGTAAGCCACAATATCACATTATTATATATCTTCACCATATCTAACATACCCATACTCTCTTATTTATATCTATAGTGTCTGTAAAATCTATTATTTTATTCAAGTATTACGCAATCAATCTGTCTGTTTTTATAAGACAGTTTACATATATAAAAATATTTCATTAAGGAGGTACAACTTATGTACAAACCAAAACACATTTTACTATCAATCTTCATCACGCTTGCGGTTATCATTAACATTATGATTATACCAGCAAGAGCAACTGATGATATTCCCATGCTGCACGACCTGTCACCGTATAATTTTTCAGTGTCACCGAGTGGAACATATGTTAATCAGGTACTTACAGGAACAGGAAGTTATTTTAGCGAAACTCACAACCTTTTAAACTGTACCGGTCCTAATGCAACAGGTCTTGCCGCATACTGTATAGAACCAAGTAAAAATGCCCCCTCCTCTTCCACTTCATATACAGAAATCGGCATGACAGACTCGTCATCATCAACAACAGCAGACAAGGCTGGTGCAGCGGCTGTCAATATGTACGGCTACGGAGGACTCTCAAGCATTAATAACGATATCATCGGACTTCCGGAGGCAAGCCCTAATATGGGTGGAACATACGGCATATATGTACTTGACGGGATAGCATACACAGGAATACTTGTAAATGGAACATTTTTTAAGATGTCATCAATCGAAGCTCACGCTTTAACTGCTGCCGTTATCCATAAGCTTAATGGTTCCCGTATATCAGCAATAACCGGAAGCCGCCTTTCTAATGATTCTCAGGTTGCCGAGGCATCTGAATATCTGTACTCTCTCGGCTCATATGCAAGATTTAACACTAATGTAAATGGCTGGGACAGCACAAATGCATTTTTATCTGCATACACTGCCCCATCACAGGAAATACTCGTTAAGCTTAAGGATTCCTCCGGCAAATGGGTAGAGCTTCCTGCAAACAGTAAAAATCAGGATTTCGACTGGTCAGCTTATACATTTGAGGGCAAGGTAAGCTATCAGGTTACCTACAAGGCGTTTCGCTGCGAATCAAAGCTTATATACAGTCCAAATGCCACCGGAAGCTATGGCAATATAAGCTACAACCACGAAGCTGCTCTTACCTTCCCAGCCTATCCTTCTTCAAATGGATATTATGACTATATATCCTTTTCAGAAGGTGCAAATAATAACATTAACGTCAATATCGATTATGGAAAGCTCTCTTCCACACCAAGGCAGACTATACGGCTCGGTGTCATAGATTCTGCCTACGGAGGTTTTCCCCCATGTGATGGCGTGGAATTTTACCAGACCGCAACAATAACTGTATCAGCAGATGATATAGCAGAGGGTAAAACTCTCGATTTGAATATTAATATCCCTACTGCTGCAGGTCACACCCCATATTACGGAGATGGTGACGGAATTGACGGCAGCTACGCTGCATCACGTTTTTTCACCGCACAATATTATCAGGATATCGCTGTCGCATCACCAAATAATACTCTATCTTCCAAATCCGAGCAGCTTTTTGCCAAGCAACAGACAGGCAGTATAAAGCTTAATAAATGTTCTGCATTGCCCGAAGCAACAGATGACAACACCTGTTACAGCTTAAAGCTTGCAACATACGGAATTTATGAAAGCATAGACGATGCCAGCAATCAGGCAAACCCTGTTGCAACTATAACGACCGATGAAAAAGGTGAGGCATCAGTATCAAATATTCCTTTCGGCACATATTACATATCCGAGTTAAATTCTCCCCAAACCTATCTGTTGGATAAATCAATCTATACTATAGATGTGCCATCAGACACTCCGGCAAGTATTAGTGTCTCGGACACACCTGTAAGCTCTTTCCCAAGTCTTTTACTCTATAAACAAAATGATAGCGGGAATCCCGTATCTGATGCTGAATTTGAAATAAGCTTCTATAAACTATATTCTGAATCAGAGCCATCCGAGCTTGGTTATATTCCAGATAAAACATGGCACTTTAAGAGTGATGAAAACGGATATGTCTTCATAGATGAAGCACACCTGATAAGCGGTGATTCCTTCTATACAAATGCCTCAGGTGATATAATACTTCCTCTCGGCACGCTGACTATAAGGGAAACAAAGGCGCCAGAGGGCTATGTAACAGACAGCACCATAAGAGCTTATAAAATAACAGGTGACGAGTGTTATACACCCGAAACGCTGCCGACAGAATATATATTTACCAATTCCATTGCAAAGCAGGCATTTCAGATAATAAAATATGGTGAGACTAAAGATGGCGATATTCCCCTCGCAAATGCAGGCTTTATGGCATGCAGAATATCTGATTTAAGTGTTGACGAAAATGGCAGGTATATATGGGATAGCGACAAGGCTGTTATACTGACAGATGATGGCAACAAAGAGTTATTTACAGACGAAAATGGATATGCACTAAGTACTCCTATTGAATATGGTACTTACCTTGTAAAAGAAACTACAGTTCCAAAGAATTATCTACCAATAGATGATTTTATAGTGGAGATAAACTGTAATTCAGACACTCCTCAGGAGATAAGATATTTTACTGACGAGAGCTTCAAGGCATACATAAAAATATGCAAATACGATGTTTCAACAGGAAATTTAATTAAAAATAATCCGGCAGTCTTTTCCATATGGTCATATGATACAGAAGAATATGTCATGACAGATTTAACAACCGACTCAGAGGGAATACTTAAACCTTCATCTCCCCTCTTTCCGGGACGATACGGAATATGTGAAACCTCATATCCTGATGGGTATTATAACCCGACTCCCGACAGCTTCTATGATTTTGAAATATCGGCAAACAATGCATACGAAGGCTGTACAGATGATAACTGCCATGATATAAATGCAGCACATATAACTATAGGTCTGTACAACACCCCTGTCACAGGTCAGATAGAAATATACAAGACAGGTGATACAAGAGAATGGAACACCTCCGATAATGATTTTGTCACAGACAGTATTCCTCTTTCCGATATAACCTTTGACATAATCGTTGCTGAAAATATATACTCCTCGGACAACTCTGACACTATGATACACGAAAAGGGTTCTATAATAGAAACCATCTCAACCGATAAGGACGGACACGCCATATCATCCGATACGCTGCTCCCCGGCAAATACATCATAAGGGAAAATACTCCAAAGGGATATAAGCCTATAGATGATATAGAAATTACATTAGCATTAGATGGAACATTGATAGAAACATCCTCAGGCAATGTATTAAACAGGCATATCTTAGAAACTCTCTACATACACAATGAGCTTCTGATTCCAGAGCTTATCACATCTGCAAGAGATACAACAACAAACACAAATACCGGCACGTTAAATAATAATGCCAGTCTTGTGGATGAAATAAAATACACTAATCTGATAGAGGGTGACGAATACACCATACAGGGAATCATCATGAACCCTGCCACATTGAAGCCATACATAATAAATGAAAATGAAATAACAGGACAGACCGATTTCGTATGTGAGTCTACAAATGGTTCTGTAGATGTTGAATTTAACCTTGACTCAACAGAGTTGGCAGGCAAAAGCATTGTTTTATATGAGGTTCTATATCACGACAATCAGATTGTAGCGGTACACGCAGATATAAACAATAAGGAACAGACGATAACCTATCCAAACAATCCTCCTGATACGCCAAAAACAGGGGACAAGTACGATGTGCTTCCATATATCATTTTAGGATTTATCACCTTAATCACATTCATATCTGTAATTATCAGAAAATATCATAAATAAAATAATATAAAAAATAATATAATTAAAAAGGTTGCATATACGGATTATATGTCCATTTATGCAACCTAATTATATAACACTACTTCTCTTCGTACTTAGCCTTGTAGCATTTCTTTATGTGGTTATATGTTTTCTCATTCAGCTCTAATATAACTGCTGTCGTAGTATCAGAAGCCGATATCAAAAATGCAAACCATGCCTTCTCCCTGTCTCTGTTGCCAGATGTGAAATCCTTAATCGCCATATTAGTATTCACCTGAAGCTCATTCTGAAACTTCTCTGAGCTGTAAGGAAGAATTCTAAGAACATCACCATCTGTAAACGAATAAACATCCTTACGACTGGATTTGTTGATAATTCTTGCTATGTCGCAGTCAGTATTAGTAAACTCATACTCATACTCGGTATTCTGTCTGTTAATTGACAATCCAATCAGCATAGCACCGATAATTATAAGAGTAATTCCCATACTTCCACTCACAAATATCATAAGAAATACTCCAACCGCAGTAAGTGCAATAGAGCCTGCCAGAAGTAATCTCTGCTTTAATGTAGGATTGGCTTTAAGTATCTGCTCTGCATATTGATCCATGCAATCACTCCTTCTCACATACTATGCTTCTCTAAGTGACTCATCAATCGCCTTTGCGGCTTTCTTACCTGCCCCCATTGCAAGGATTACAGTAGCAGCACCAGTTACTACGTCTCCACCAGCATATACATTCTTACGAGTACTCTCGTTTGTCTCCTCATTAACGATGATTCCGCCCCACTTCTGTGTCTCAAGTCCCTCAGTTGTCTGACGGATAAGTGGGTTTGGAGACTGACCTATAGCAATTACTACAGTCTCAACATCTATAACATAATTAGAACCCTCGATAGGCTCAGGTCTTCTTCTTCCAGAAGCATCAGGCTCGCCAAGCTTCTGCTCAACTACCTCTATTCCCTTAACCCATCCATCTTCACCAAGAATCTTAACCGGGTTATTGAGGAGCTTGAAGATTACGCCCTCTTCCTTAGCATGCTCAACCTCTTCTGCTCTTGCAGGAACTTCCTCGGCACCACGTCTATATACGATATAAACCTCTTCTGCACCTAATCTCTTAGCAGTTCTTGCTGCATCCATAGCAACGTTACCAGCGCCTACTACAGCAACTCTCTTGCCAACCTTTACAGGTGTTGGAACCTCGCCCTTCTTGTATGCCTTCATAAGATTAACTCTTGTGAGGAACTCATTTGCTGAATAAACACCAAGTAAATTCTCTCCAGGAATTCTCAAGAAGTTAGGGAGACCAGCTCCTGTTCCAAGGAATACAGCCTCAAAGCCTCTCTCAAACAAATCATCAACAGTGAGAGAACGACCTATAACTACGTTAGTCTCTATATCAACACCAAGATTAGTAACATTCTCAAGCTCTTTTGCAACTAAAGCCTTTGGAAGTCTGAACTCAGGAATACCATAGCTTAAAACTCCACCAGCCTTATGTAATGCTTCAAATATTGTAACATCATAGCCCTTCTTGGCAAGCTCACCTGCACAGGTTATACCTGAAGGACCAGAGCCAACTATAGCAACCTTCTTGCCATTCTTCTCTATGTTGTTCTCTGCCTTCTTGCCATGAAGCATATGGTAATCAGCTACAAATCTCTCAAGACGACCTATAGAAACTGACTCACCCTTTATACCTCTTACGCACTTACCCTCACACTGATTCTCCTGTGGGCAAACACGTCCACAAATTGCAGGAAGTGCATTCTCGCTTGTAATAATCTCATAAGCTGCCTCAAAATTACCTGCTGCAACCTGCTCAATAAATCCCGGAATAGGTACATTAACAGGACAGCCTGTCATACAAGGCTTATTCTTACAGTTAATACATCTGGTTGCCTCTTCCATAGCCATCTCTGCTGTGTAACCTGTAGCAACCTCATCAAAATTCTTATTTCTTACATTAGGCTCCTGCTGAGGCATAGGAACCTTAGTTGGACTCATATTTGGCATTGTTTTATCTCCTATCTCTTACTCTGCAATCTTCATCATACACTCATGCTCTTCTTCCTTGTAGAAGGTCTGTCTCTTCATACACTCATCAAAATCAACAAGGAATCCATCAAAGTCAGGTCCATCTACACAAGCAAACTTAGTCTCTCCACCGACTGTAACTCGACAGCCACCGCACATACCAGTTCCATCAATCATAATTGGATTAAGTGAAACTGTTGTAGGCAAATCATACTGCTTAGTAAGCTGTACTACAAATTTCATCATGATAAGCGGTCCGATAGCTATTACATGGTCGAACTTCTCGCCTGCGTCAATAAGCTCCTGAAGCTTCTTAGTTACGACACCCTTATCACCCAATGTACCATCATCTGTCATTATATATACATTCTTACAGAACTCTGCAAATTTCTCTGCAAGAATAACGAACTCTGCTGAACGTCCACCAATAATTACACTTACCTCTACACCCTGCTCTGAAAGCTTCTTAAGCTGTGGATAAAGAGGAGCTGCTCCAACACCACCTGCAACACCAATAACCTTGTTCCATTTTTCAAATGGAGCAGGATGTCCGAGTGGTCCTACGAAATCCTCAAACGAATCGCCCTCTTCAAGCTTCGACATAAGCTTTGTAGAATATCCAACCACCTGAAAAATAATTGTAACTGCATTCCTCTCTCTGTCGTAATCAGCGATGGTAAGCGGAATTCTCTCGCCATCCTCATCTACTCTTACGATTACGAACTGACCAGGCTGACATCTGGCTGCAACATAAGGTGCTTCAACCTCCATCATAATAACTGCCTGATTCAGGACTTCCTTTTTTAAAATCTTATACATGAGTTTGTCCCCCATTCAAATTTTTACCGTTATTAATAATCTCTTATATGCAAAAATCCTCCACAGAAGTCTGCATACATCCAAGATTATATCATATCCACCTGATAATTCAAACTATTTCATCAAAAAAACTTGCTTTTTTCATATTATCGACATCTATTTTATCTCTATCTAAAGAAAGTGCCATAATACCATGTGCATCTGATATTTCATAATTCAAATCTCCAATGCAGTCTGCCACTTTATATGCAGCCTCATTTTGCATAGTAACAACACACTCATTACAGCCCTTCTCATATGCCATACTCATTATATATCTAAGTATGTCTGATATTTTATCTCCATCCGGAGCTTCTAACAGCTCTAATCTCTCCACATACATTGAAGTGCCATATATGTCATATGAAAATAAGCACTCATAACCACCAGCCTTAAGATATATCACACTTCCATTCTGACACTTATGCTCTCTTATCATCTCCATAAGATAATCAGCAGTTCTCCATGAAAAATAGCTATATCTTTCAGATAACCGATTATTTATATGGCTGGCAAGCTGCTCTAGTTCTGCAATACTGCATTTATCGATATCAAACAAGGAATTACATGTATCAGACTTATCGCATTTACCTGCTATACTTATATCTGTACATTTATCTATATCTGAAATCTTAATATTGCTGGTTCTATATACCTTTTCAAATCCAAATCCAGTGTAATACTCATCCTTTTTGGGCATAAGAAATGTAAATGGACAGCCTTCACTGCGCATAAAATCGAGAGCCTCTTTCATCATGCTTCTCATAATTCCTTTACGCCTCATGTTCTCTCTCACTGCAACACCGACTATATAATAACAGAGCTCACGCTCACCTGCCAAATAAACAGTATATGGATTCAAATGTATCATTCCGGCTAACCTGCCATCTACACGGTAATCTATTATCTTATTTTTCGTGCAGATATTCCGATGATAATAATCCGTAAAGCCATCCGGATCTGCAAATATATCGTCCCACAGCTTTCTATACTCATCCATATCAACACCTAAACTCCCTGTCTTGCAGGACACCCCTGACAGCCAGAACAGCCACTAAATGTATTTGCACTGCTTACATCACTGCTCATTCTGTAATCAAAATTATTAACTGTCTCTAGCAGACAGATAGCCTGAGCACTTATACCATCTCCGCTGCCGGTAAATCCAAGTCCCTCTTCCGTTGTAGCCTTTATATTTACCTGATTTATATCAATACCTAACACCTCTGCTATATTCTGCCTCATCTGTTCAATATAAGGTGATAGCTTAGGTCTCTGTGCAATAACCGTTGCATCTATATTGCCAATAAGCATATTCTCCCTGTCAATCAACACACCAACCTCGCTTAAAAGCTTCATGCTGTCAGCCCCCTTATATGCCGGATCTGTATCAGGAAAATGCTTTCCTATATCGCCGAGTGCTGCTGCACCAAGTAATGCATCCATAATTGCATGAACCAAAACATCTGCATCAGAATGTCCAAGCAAGCCCTTCTCATAAGGAATCTCAACACCACCCAAAATAAGTTTTCTATCTGTAACCAGCTTATGGACATCGTATCCCATACCTATACGCATATTCAATCCTCCATCTGTCATATATTTTATTGTATGATACGTTAATAAATTTATCATATTTTACACTTTGTTTCTATCTATTTGTGTCATATATCGCAAATTTTAGGTTTACTGTTTATAACTTTCATTGTAAAATGAATATATCATTATAAGTTTTACATAAGGAGGATTATTTATGGGACGTTCTATGGGCGGCGGCGGAAGTCGTGGCGGTGGTAGCGGTATGAGTCGCGGCGGCGGTGGCGGCGGAAGTCGTAGTGGTGGCGGCGGCATGGGTCGCGGCAGCGGTCGAAGCAGTAGTTCACACTCTATGGGAGGAACCAGAAGTGGCACAAGCCGGGCATTCGGTTCAGGCCATTCTGGTGGAAGCTCAGTCAGAGGTTCAGGAAGAAGCTATAGTGGTCAAACATCAAGTGGAAATCCTATGATGGGAGGCTTTGGAGGCTCGCACAGAGCTGGAGGACCTGGCGGTCCTGGTTATGGAGGTCCGGGCGGTCCCGGCTTTGGAGGTCCTGGATATCATCAGGCACCACCACCCCCACCACCACATCATCATCACCATCACCGCTACTATGGTCGCAGGTATTATGATGATGAGCATGTTTATGTACATCACACATCAGGCTTAAGCTCAGCTTTATCAGGAATATTTATAATTATAATATTGCTTATCGCTTTTGCCACATCAAGAGGCATATATAGGAATAATAACAGAATGTATTATAACTATAATGCCCCTAGCTATCATGACAGCTACTCAAAAGAGCCTAGGAGCAAGTTCACCGGAACTGTGAACCTGAATGGCTTTTACAGTGATCCTGATGGTCTGCTATATGATGACGAGATAGGCACTCTTGAGGATGGTCTTGAACATTTCTACAAGACAACCGGTGTTTGTGCATATGTATACTTCGTTGAAGAATTAGATGAGAACACAGATGGCAATGAATACGCAACTGCCTTATATGATGAATTATTCTCAGATGAAGGACACATTCTTCTGCTGTATGATTATATGAATGCCTATATGTACGATGCTGAAGGCTACGCTATAGGAACAACTATCGATTCTGAAGCACTTGATATGATATATGACTACATAGAGGCAGAATGGGCAGACGACAGTGAGAACCTTGGTGCAATATTCGGAGACGGATGTGCTAAGGCTGCTGACAGAATGATGTACAAAGAAAAGACATTTGCTCAGAAGTATAAGGCAATCATAATAGTAATTATAGTTTCAATCGCACTTATTATAATCGTCAGCTTACTCTTCAAGTGGTGGAAGGCAAGAACAGCCCAGAAGAATAAGGAGCAGGAGGACTTAGAGCGCACGTTAAAGACTCCACTTGAATCATTTGGTTCAACTCCTATGGACGATTTAAAGAAAAAATATGACGATTCAGACACTAATTCATAATTTTAATGGAGCTGTGAGGTATCACAGCTCCAATTTTTATATAATATATATTTATTTAAATATCTCCTGTAAAGCATTTGCCCCAGAATGAATTGCATCCCACAAAGTTACATCCCCTGCCACACCATCATCAAGTGACCAGTCTGTAAAATAAACTCTGTAATCAACAAATTCTCTCTTATACTTACGCTCGCAGCCTATCATGCCATCCTTATCAGAATACTTTCCTATGGCAAGATTAACTTTTTTATCCTCATTAGAGACATATACCTCATATTCGTCATCAAGCAGCAGCATAACACTCTCCTGCCCCTCTGCATGATTAATATACGCCCTTCCATACTCTCCATTTATGTATTCATCATTCATACTTCCAAAATCAGATATCTCATAGACATTATCTCCAACGTGTATATCAAATGTTCCTTTTCCCTCCAGAATTACAACATACCGATAATTATATTCGTCTATGCCTGATTCATAAGATATCCCATAACCTTCAATATCATTTGCATTTCCAAGTGTTTTAAGCTTTCCTTTGTCATAGGCATAGAATACTATATTATTCTTATCTCCTGAAACATCCATATCTATATAACTGCCATTTCCGATATCTATAGTACTTTCATCCGTACACTTCAATACATCAAGACTGTTATACCCATAATTTCTGAGAATCACTGATGTTTCCACACCACCATTATCTCTTATCGACACTGTGCGATTTGGACAATTATCTATGATGTATGTGTCATTTCCAAGGTTGCCATCTAATATATCATTGCCATTTCCAGCAACAAGCACATCATCAGCGGTATAACCAATCAGCGTATCATTACCATCTCTGCCATACAAAACCGTATTTACCACAAATGCTCCATCAACACCGATATCATTATAAGCGTATAACACATCATCTCCTGTAGTTCCAAGCATTACCCTTCCATCCTTCACAACGCCATTTAACGACCCAAAGAGATATACATAGTCATCCGCGTTCATAGATGGCAATCCACCATCAAACTCCTCAGAAGCGGCCTCGATAATATTCTTAGTTATATCAAAGGTCACTATTGAATCAGGACTATATGTGTCTGTAACATCTGTAAAATAAACCTCATGTCCACTATATGTAAGATCCGACCATATAATATGTGAGCCTGCCGCTGCAAGCTTAGGAATCAATGTATTTTCGTTAAGATTATCAAGATATGTCTCCCTATCCACCTGACACATATCCTCCGCATATGTATGCTGTATAATATCCGCAACCGGATAGCCTGTACTGTCAGTATAATTGCAGAATGCATTCTCATCCACACCTGTAAATGTATCTATGTTCAAATACTGATAATAATACACCAAATCAATAACA
>CAVELH010000021.1:0-22675 GCA_963616385.1 bacterium
CTTAATATGGAGGTTATATTGGGAGAAATTCCACTTAATCCTGGGTATTCAGATGCAATATATGAGCAGACTACAAGCTACTCCATAACAGCATATGATGACGGTTCATTTACGGCACCGTCAGAAACACCGTCCTTATTGCCGCAGATAAAAGAAAATGCGACTAACGATTCGTACTATGATGATTTGTCTGCATATTATGACAAGGACATAACCAAAGATGACATGGCATATGTGAGCGGCTACTCTATATTCGTAGAGCCATTTAGTATAGATGATGTAGACTCAAAGGCTTTGTCGACCCTGTATGATTATATGTACGACTACTATTCTGATTTATATTAAATATATGTCATAGTTTGAGAGAGTAATGAATAAATTGTAGAGAAAAGTAATTTGCAAGGTATAAACTGTATGTGTATGCAATTTTCCAAGTATCATAGTCTTGGCAATGATTACTTAGTCTATGATTTGAATCGCAATAAAAGAGAACTTACAGCTAAGATAATCCGGGCAGTATGTCACAGGCAGTATGGTTTAGGCGCTGATGGCATATTGCTCGGTCCTTTTTTTTCTGAAAATGGAATAGGACTTAAAATATATAATCCTGATGGCTCAGAGGCAGAAAAAAGTGGAAATGGACTGCTTATATTTGCAAAGTATCTGAAGGATTCAGGTTATGTGCAGAAGAAGGAATTTGAGCTATATATAGAGGGAATAAATGACAGCATGAGGGTGTACTACAATAATGAGCTTGGCACTAACACAACTATAACTATGGGAAGGCTATCGTTTACACCTGAGGCTGTCGGCTGCTCATACACAAAACAGAATGAGCTTGTGGATATTCCTATGGAGTTTGGCGACTACACTTACAGATGTACCTGCGTATCAATCGGTAATCCGCATTGCGTTCTTCCGTTTAAGACTGTCACAAAGGGAATAGTCTGTGATATAGGTTATAAGATAGAAAACTCAGCGTATTTTACAAAGGGAATTAACACGCAGATTGCTCAGGTCATTGACAGACACAACATCAAGATAGAGATATATGAGCGTGGTGCAGGTTATACACTGGCATCCGGAACAAGTGCGTGTGCAGCGGTAGGGGCTATGTATAAGACACGATTTGTAGATTCCAAGGTCTATGTCCATATGCCAGGAGGCAAGGTGCTTGTCGAGGTTGACGAGGACTGGAATGTGGATATGACAGGTATGGTAGCGGCTGTCGGAATTATGAGTGTGGGAAGCGAATATATATTAGAGAATAATTTGTAAATGACCTAATAAATAATCCAATAAATGCTTTAATAAACACTTCGATAAATTCTATATAATATGGGAAATTTGCTTTTAATAAATATGTGTGATAAAATAAGCTGTCTGCCGATAAGGAGAGGCAGATTTTGAAAGGTTAAGAACCTTAGCGCCAGAACCTTTGCAGGAGCGGAAAATGTGCAGGGTTGACGAGGAAAAGAGTTATCGAAATATAATTCGGCGGATGCTCTTTCGCATAGCTGAGTGTGTTATGAACGGGCAAATATGAGGGTAACCTCAAAACAAATACCGGGCAATCAGCATTATAATTATATATTTGGAGGTCTATTTATGTGCGGAATTATAGGATTCACAGGTAAGATACCTGCGAAGGATGTTATCATAAACGGATTGGAGAGACTTGAGTATCGTGGTTATGACAGTGCTGGTCTGGCATTGCTTGGAGACGGAAACATTACGGTGCGCAAGAGAACAGGTAAGGTGGCAGAACTAAAGGCGCTCTGTGCAGAGGATGATAATCCTTCAACCTGTGGTATAGGACATACGAGATGGGCTACACATGGAGGAGTGACAGACGCAAATGCACATCCACACAGATGTGGCAAGGTGGTTCTGATACATAATGGTATCATAGAGAATTACCGTCAGCTCGTGGTTGAGTATGGATTGGCAGATAAGCTTGTTTCAGAGACAGATTCAGAGGTTGTCTGTGCGTTGCTTGATACATTTTATGAGGGTGATCCGATAGCTGCTATTAAGAAAACTGTTCATGCGTTATCGGGTGCATTTGCACTTTGCATTATGTTTCAGGATATACCGGGAACAATATATGCGATAAGAAATGTAAGCCCTATGATAGCAACATCATGTGATAAGGGCTCGGTTATAGCGTCAGACCTTACTGCGGTTATAGCTTTTTCAAAGGAATACTTTGTTGTGCCTGAGTATCATATTTTAACTCTTACAGCCGATGGAATAAAGGTTTGTGATATGAAGGGAAAAGAGGTTAAGCCTGAGATATTATCTGTAAACTGGGATATAGCCAGTGCGCAGAAGGGTGGTTATCCTTTCTTCATGTTAAAGGAGATATATGAGCAGCCGGACGCAATCAGGAATACTGTGACACCTAGAGTTAATCAGGGCTTGCCTGACTTTACTGCTGACGGTGTGGATGATTCCATATTTGCTAATTGTAAGCAGGTAACTGTTGTTGCCTGTGGTACTGCAATGCATGCGGGAATGGTAGGAAAGCAGCTTATAGAGAGCAAGCTTAGAATACCTGTAACAGTTGAGATAGCATCAGAGTTTAGATATAAGAACCCTATCATTGATGAGACAACATTAACTATAGTGCTGTCACAGTCTGGTGAGACAATAGATACATTAGAGGCGTTAAAGCTTGCCAAGTCACATGGCTCTAAGGTTCTCTCGATAGTTAATGTTAAGGGCTCGACAATAGCAAGAGAGAGCGACTATGTATTATATACACATGCCGGCCCTGAGATTGCTGTTGCAAGTACTAAGGCGTACACAGTTCAGGTAGCTGCTATGTACCTTATTGCGTGTCGTATGGGACTTGTCAAGAATATAATAAGCGAAGCTGCTGCTAGACAGTTTATGACAAAGCTTATCAACACACCTAATATAATCGAAGAGACTCTAAAGAATGCAAATAACATCAAGAGAGTTGCCAATCACATCAAGCTTTCACCTGATGCATTTTACATTGGAAGAGGGCTCGACTATGTAATGAGCCTTGAGGCAGCCTTGAAGTTAAAGGAGATTTCTTATGTTCATGCTGAGGCATATGCAGCCGGAGAGTTAAAGCATGGAACTATAGCCCTTATAACTGAGAATGTTCCTGTAATAGCTATGGCAACACAGGAGGATGTATATGGCAAGGTTATATCTAATATAAGAGAGGTAAAGGCGAGAGGTGCTTATGTTGTTTTAGTCAGCATGGATGAAGAGGTTAATGATTCAGCTATCTGCGATAAGCATATCAGAATACCTAAGCTTGATTCAGAGTTTACTGCATTTGCGACAGCGGTAGTTCTTCAGCTTATAGCATATTACACATCTGAGGCAAAGGGCTTGGATGTAGATAAGCCAAGAAATCTTGCAAAATCAGTTACGGTGGAGTAGATAATTTCTACTATCGAAGAAAATATAAAAAATATGGAGTTACACATCTTGGACTTGTATGTAAGTCCGGATGTATAACTCCATTTTATTATCTTGATAAAAGCGTGCTCTAATCCCGCTTCTCTAATGCAGCTCCGATAAATCCAAGGAAGAGTGGATGTGCCTTGTTAGGTCTGCTCTTAAACTCAGGGTGAGCCTGTGTTCCTATAAACCAAGGATGATCCTTTAACTCTATCATTTCGACAATGTGACCATCAGGAGAAAGACCTGATAAAACCATACCGTTATCGATGAGCACCTGACGATAGTCGTTGTTTACCTCGTATCTGTGTCTGTGTCTCTCGTGTATGAGCTCCTTGCCGTAGAGCTTATATGCCTTAGAATCAGTGTTAAGTACACAAGGGTAAGAGCCAAGACGAAGAGTTCCGCCGAGGTCTGTTACGTCATTCTGGTCAGGCATAATGTGGATAACCTGATGATTTGAGCTAGGGTTAAACTCTGAGCTGTTTGCATCTGAGTAGCCGACAACATTTCTTACAAACTCAACGATAGTAAGCTGCATACCGAGGCAAAGTCCAAGATATGGAATCTTATTCTCACGGGCATATCTTATAGCCTCTATCATACCCTCTATACCTCTGTCACCGAAGCCTCCAGGAACAAGAACTCCTGTTACGTCACCGAGAATCTCTGCTACGTTGTCAGCGGTTACTGTCTCGGAATCAACCCATTTGATTTCAACCTCTGCCTTGTGTGCAACAGCGGCATGCTTGAGTGACTCAACTACAGATATATATGCATCATGGAGTGAAACGTATTTGCCGACTAAAGCAACCTTGACTTTTTTCTCAGGATGCTTCCAGTTATCAACCATAGCTATCCAGTCTGCCAAATCAGGCTCAGGACAAGGAATGTTAAGGCACTTACAAACTACGTTGGCGAGCTTCTCATGTTCCATTGCAAGTGGAACTTCATATAATACATCAACATCAAGGTTCTGGATAACGCACTCGCTAGGTACGTTACAGAATCTTGCGATTTTATCCTTGATTCCTTTATCAAGCGGAAGGTCTGAACGACATACAAGTATATTAGGCTGTATACCGAGTGACTGACAGTTCTTGACACTTGCCTGTGTAGGCTTTGTCTTTAGCTCTCCAGAGGACTTCAGATAAGGAATAAGTGTAACGTGAATCATAATACAGTTGTCACGTCCAACATCTAGCTGGAACTGTCTTATTGCCTCCATATAAGGCTGGCTCTCTATATCACCTACAGTACCACCAACCTCGATAATTGCTATCTCGGTATCCTTTGCGTCTGGATTTCTGTAAAAACGATCTTTAATTTCGTTGGTAATGTGAGGAATAACCTGAACGGTGTGACCTCCGAAGTCGCCACGTCTCTCTTTGTTCAGAATACTCCAATATACTTTACCTGTAGTTACGTTGGAATACTTGTTAAGACTTTCATCGATAAAACGCTCATAGTGTCCGAGATCAAGGTCTGTCTCAGCACCATCATCTGTTACGAAAACTTCACCATGCTGTATAGGGTTCATAGTACCCGGATCCATGTTAATATATGGATCAAATTTCTGGCTTGTGACCTTGTAGCCACGAGCCTTAAGGAGACGGCCGAGAGAAGCGGCAGTAATGCCTTTGCCAAGTCCTGACACGACACCTCCTGTGACGAAAATGTATTTTACTGACATAAAATGTCCTCCCTGGTAATAAAAATAAGTTTGCATATGATTAATTATCCCAGGGACAATTATACGAGATTAAAAAAATGAAGTCAACTGTTAATACTTTTGATATTACATTTTTAATCCGTCGCGGACTCCCTTAAGGACAGCTTTCATTTTTTTTCCCTTGTCCTTCTCAAAGAGAATTATTGTGGCAGAAAACTTAATTGTAAAACAAAAAGCATACAAAACAGAGAAAGGCTTATGCCTTTTCCTTGCGAGATAAAAACGATTTCTTACGATATAATATTTTCTTTTTGGACCGTGGTTTTGAACCTTTACGGTTTTGAAGAGAAACCTATGAGTTGTCATGTGTCCAAGCTCATGCGAAAGCTTTATCGAGCCTACTCTTATTACCTTGAAATCACTGAGCCACAGGCGGTCACAGTAATCGAAATCGACACCATCTATGAACATTTTTTCGTCAAAACCACCGATAGCCTTCCAGCACGCGCAGGATGTAAATGCACCTGAGGTTATGCATCGCTTGACAGGTCTTGCGTCCTCGTAGCCACCCTCTAATACACCAGTGTTGTTGTCAATTATCGTAGGACATAATATACCTATAGAAGTCTCATTTATATTGGTGCTATCTAAAAATGAACAATAGTCCTTTATTATATTTGCTGGAGCTATAGAGTCGTGGTCTAAGGTTATAACCCAGTTGATACCTCTGTTTAAAGCATTTTCAAGAATACGGTTTAACGCCCATGCGATACCCTTGTTGCTTGCACTTTCTATAAGAAGAATATCCTTGGAATAGGTCGCTGTAAGCTCCTTTATTTCTGATATATTCTTAGAACCATTGTCAACAAGAATAAGCAGGTCTACCTGATTTATTATTGCATCTATGTTGTTTGTCAAACGATTAAGGTTGGGATTGCACATGACAATACCGGCAGCTATACTTCTGTTCATTATATATATCCTCGAATTAATATTTAGTAGCATCTAAGTAAAATTGCAAAGAGATTAACCATATCCACGCTCATGACATTGCATTTGTTTCGCTTGTCCTTTGCAAATGCGACAGTATTCTTTATAGAATCTCTGTAGTGAAGAATGTCCTCGCACATTAAAATGCTGTCCGGTGTCATGTGTTCCTTTAAATTGTTGTACAGAAACTCTGTTTGTCTGCTCGCCTCTAGCTTCCTTTTTGTGAATATATCAAGCACACTTTCGATACGCTTAAATATACTCTTTCCATGCCCTGTGACAGTGCTTGCATGTCTGCGCAGCCTGATATAGCTTTTTCTTGAGAATAACACCTTGCCACCGCACGACAGGGCTGTGAGATATACAGCTACGTCGTGGCTTATACTTGCACCGTTTATCTTAGTTATATCGTATGACTGGCAGAGCCCTAGAAGCTCGCTTCCGAATACCATGGTGCAGCCTGACAATCTTGGACGGGTTATGGCACTTCCGAGTTTGATTTTCAGCTTCGGAAATTCATTTCTATATTGTACATTCAAATTCTCGTCAGTTACCTGAAGCGCAGAGGCATACAGCTTAAGCTTGTTATCGGACTGGCGAAGAACGTGTATCGCTGCGGCAAGCTTATTTGCCTCCCATACGTCATCCTGATCAGAAAATGCGTAGTAATCATATGTCAAAGGTGCAGACAAAAGTAAGCTCCAGAAGCTTCCTGCGAAGCCTAAATTATCTCCGCAGGTGACAGATATATTGCTGTGCTTTTCGACATAGCCATTAAGGATATCTCTTGTGTTATCTGATGAACCATCATCTCTTATTGCTATGGTTACATCGACATGGCTCTGGTTTAATATACTTTCTATCTGTTCACTTACATATTGCTCACCATTGTAGGTGGACATCATAACATACACTGATGGTCTCATTTTCTGCCCTTTCACGCTATAAACTATATAAAACACCTAGATTATACATTATTTTTTGCATTAAAACAATTAGATAGTTGTATATCCGCCAGACATTCTATGTTATAATTTATATTGACAAAATGAAGGGAGCGTAACCATATATTATATATGGTTTTTATGTAAATGAGATTTGTTCATATAGCGGACGTACATTTGGGGAGAAGACCGGATGCCCAAACCAGATGGGAAGAAACTGCATACAGAGAGATATATGACGGATTTGAGAGATTGGTTGATTATCTTGCGATAAATTCCTGCGATTTCCTTTTTATAACAGGAGATTTGTTTGACCATGTTCCTGACAATGAGGAGCTTACATATGTTGACAATCTGCTTGCCAAGCTGAAGAATATCAATATTATATATGTGACAGGTGATGCGGATTACTTAAGAGGAAATGCTCCGCTATGGAACTTCAAATTTATGTCCAATATGTACCTGCTCAATGGAGAGAAGTTTAAAAATCACTCTGATGGAAAGGTTAGCAGAACGATGTATGCGGATGAGCTGGTCGACTGTGTATATTTTGAAAAATACAATCTCAATATATACGGCATATGTCAGTGCAGCAGCCATAACGAGAGAAATGACATGGACACACTCTATGTCAGGGATGATAAGCGTATTAACATTCTGCTTGGACATGGTGGAGATGAACGCGTGTGTCCTTTTGATACGGATGATTTTGCCTCCAAAACATTTAACTATGTGGGAATGGGACATTTACATAATTACACAGAAAATAAAAAAGCGAGGGTGTACTATCCCGGCTCACTTGAGCCACTTGACTGCAATGAGACAGAAAAGCATGGATTTATAAAAGGATATATAGACAAGTTTACGACAGATGTGCGTTTTGTGCCATTTGCGGACAGGGAGTATGAGACCGTGGATGTAGCCGTGAGTGATGATATGTCTGACGAGGAGCTTATGGATGAGATATCAAAGCTTTGCAGAGAAAACAAGTCGCATATATATACAATTAATCTCATCAGGGGTGATGACTGCTACATGGATTTCTCACTTGACAGGCTTCGTAAGAAATATCGAATTCTTGCTGTAAATGGAGAGAAGAATAACAGCGTTGATGAAGACAAGCTGGAGCTGCTAAACAGGGAGAATATAATAGGGCGTACCCTCGGCAAAATAAAAAACAGCGATTTGCCGGATGCAGACAGGGTTGCTTATGCGTATGCAGACAGGATAGCCAGAATTATATGGGGCGAGGATAACCTTGGTGTAGTTGCACAGATGGTCGATAATGAGACTGCTGAAGCAGCGCAGAACAAACTGAAAAATGACATAAAAAATGAAATTGACAGACTCAGCTGTGGAATAGAGCTGTGTGATGCAGAGGAGAAGAAATTAAAGGATAACAAAAAGAAACGGGATGAAATAATAGGAAAGCTTAACCAGACCAGAGCTATGTATGGCCGGATTGAGTATGAGCTTACACAGATTGATTATGAGGATGCGCAGGTGAACCGCATTTACAGCATGAAGAGAATTGCATTTATTGAGAGGATAAACCTGCCGTTTGTTATAGCGGTCTGCTTTGTGGCAACAGGAGGCTTTATAATAACCTTTTTCAGTGGCTATTGGGATGACTGGCTCAATATAATTATAGCGCTGCTTTGTGTTATAATTGCACTGACTATTATAGGGTACTATACTTATAATGCCACTAAGGGAATGAGGAAAAAGCTTAAGGGCGGGGAGCTCCCTGTGGAAAAACACACAAGATTAGCCAACAGAAGGACTGAGTTAGAGAGCAAAATGCATGAGATAGATGTGGAAATAAATGGGTATGAATTAGACAAGGACAGACTAGGAGATGTGGATGGAGAGCTCCAAAAGATGGAGGAGAGAAGAAAGAAACTTCTTGTGCGCTGTCGGCTGTACGAAAGTATGGCTTATGTCTGTGATATCGGTGAGAAGAAAAATCTTGCCTTAATATTGGAATAATGCTATATTTAGGGTTGTGATATACAGATTCGGAGGTAATTAAAGAATGGGTTTTGTTGAAAAGGTATTCGGCACTCATAGCGAAAAGGAATTAAAGAAGATATATCCTATAGTGGATAAGATAGATGCACTTGATGAAAAAATGCAGGCATTAAGTGATGAGGAATTAAAGGCTAAGACTGATGAATTTAAGAAGAGACTTGCTGATGGTGAGACATTAGATGACTTGCTTGTAGAAGCATTTGCGGTTGTAAGAGAGGCTGCATCAAGAGTACTTCATATGAAGCATTACCGTGTACAGCTTATCGGTGGTATTCTTCTTCATCAGGGACGTATTCCTGAGATGAGAACAGGTGAAGGTAAGACACTTGTATCTACATTACCTGCGTACCTGAATGCACTTGAGGGTAAGGGCGTTCATATAGTTACTGTTAATGATTACCTTGCCAAGCGTGATGCTGAGTGGATGGGTAAGGTACATGAGTTCTTAGGACTTAAGGTAGGCGTCATTCTTAACAGCTATAAGAATGATGAGAGAAGAGAAGCATACAACTGTGATATTACATATGTAACCAACAACGAGCTCGGATTTGATTACCTTAGAGATAACATGGTTATATATAAGGAGCAGTTGGTTCAGAGAGATTTGCATTATGCAATCGTGGATGAGGTTGACTCTGTTCTTATTGATGAGGCGAGAACACCACTTATCATATCAGGTCAGAGCGGTAAGTCTACAGACCTTTACAAGATGTGCGATTACCTTGCAAGAAGAATGAAACGTGGTACAGCATCTATGGAGCTTTCTAAGATGGATGCCATCATGGGTAATGAAATTGAGGAGGACGGAGATTACCTCGTTAATGAGAAGGATAAGCAGGTTGTCCTTACTGCACAGGGTGTCAAGGAGGTCGAGCAGTTCTTCCATATAGATAACTTCTCAGATGCAGATAATATTGATATACAGCACAACATGATTATGGCACTTCGTGCTCATGCACTTATGTTCAGAGATAAGGATTATGTTGTTAAGGATGATGAGGTACTTATTGTAGATGAGTTTACGGGACGTATTATGCCGGGCAGACGATTCTCAGACGGACTTCATCAGGCTATAGAGGCTAAGGAGAATGTTAAGGTTAAGCGTGAGAGCAGAACTCTTGCAACTATAACCTTCCAGAACTTCTTCAACAAATACAAGAAGAAGGCTGGTATGACAGGTACAGCCCTGACAGAGGAGAATGAGTTTAGAGAGATATACGGAATGGACGTTGTAGAAGTACCTACAAACCTTCCTGTTAAGAGAATCGACCATCAGGATTCCGTATTTAAGACAAAGCCGGAGAAGCTTAAGGCTATAGTAGATGCAGTTGTAGAGGCACATGATAAGGGACAGCCGGTATTGGTTGGTACTATAACAATCGATGCATCAGAGGAGCTGTCAAGAATGTTGACTAAGCGTGGCATACAACATAAGGTACTTAATGCTAAGTTCCATGAGCTTGAGGCAGAGATAGTTGCAGACGCAGGACAGCGTGGAGCAGTAACCATAGCTACTAACATGGCTGGTCGTGGTACTGATATCAAGCTTGGTGAGGGCGTTGCAGAGTTAGGCGGACTTAAGATTATAGGTACAGAGAGACATGAGTCACGAAGAATAGATAATCAGCTCCGTGGACGTGCAGGTAGACAGGGAGATCCGGGTGAGTCTAAGTTCTACCTCTCACTTGATGATGACCTTATGAGATTGTTCGGCTCAGAGAAGGTTAAGGCTGTATATGAAGCCCTAAAGATTCCTGAGGGTGAGGAGATACAGCACAAGACTATAACTAAGTTCATTGAGAAGGCTCAGAAGAAGATTGAGTCTAACAACTTTGCTATAAGAAGAAGTCTGCTTGAGTATGATCAGGTTAATAACGAGCAGAGAGAAGTTATATATGCAGAGAGAAGGCGTGTTCTTGATGGCGAGAACATGAGAGATGTTGTATTTAAGTTTGTTCAGGACACAGTTGAAAGTTATATAGATAAGACCTGTTCGTCAGACCTTTCTCCTGATGCGTGGGAGATAGAGGAGCTTAACAGGCTTCTTATACCTATCGTACCACTTCAGCCTATAGTGCTTACTGATAAGGAGAAAAAATCTGGAAACCTCAAGGAGTTTAAGCAGAGACTTAAGGAAGAGGCTGCCAAGGTATACGAGGCTAAGGAGGCAGAGTTCCCAGAACAGGAGCACATGAGAGAGATAGAGCGTGTAATCCTTCTTAAAGTTATAGATAAGAAGTGGATGGCTCATATTGATGATATGACACAGTTAAGACAGGGTATAAGCCTTCAGGCATACGGAAGTAAGGACCCTGTTGTTGAGTACAAGTTTGCAGGTTATGATATGTTCAATGAGATGACAGCAGCCATCCGTGAAGATACAGTAAGAATGATACTCCACGTTAAGATAGAGCAGAAGGTTGAGAGAGAAGAGGTAGCTAAGGTTACCGGAACAAACCGTGATGATTCTGCTAAGAGAGGTCCTGTCAAGAGACAGAGTGCCAAGATAGGAAGAAATGATCCTTGTCCATGTGGAAGCGGCAAGAAGTACAAGATGTGCTGTGGTAGAAATCTGTAGAGGCAGGTGAATTAAGTGATAGAATTGGATCAGTACAGATTCGGGCTAAATGAATATAAAGCACCACTTAATGAAGTGAGGGATTCACTTTGACATCGCTAATAAGGAGATAAGAATAAGTGAGCTTACAGCTAAGATGGAGGCAACTGATTTCTGGGACAATGTAGCGGCAAGCCAGCAGGTCACCAAGGAGCTTAAGAACCTTAAAGACACACTGGAGAGATATAACAATCTGGTGACAGCCTACGAGGATATTGAGACACTTATAGAGATGGCAGAGGAAGAAAATGACAGCGATTTGCTTGGCGAGATTGAGCAGGAATTTGCTCAGTTCAAGAAGGATTTCGAGGAGCTGAGGATAGAAACACTCTTGTCCGGAGAGTTTGATGAGAACAATGCGGTGATTAATATTCACGCAGGAGCAGGAGGAACTGAGTCCTGTGACTGGACAGAGATGTTATATCGTATGTATACAAGATGGGCTGAGAAAAAGGGCTTTACCATAGAGGTTTTAGATTACCTTGAGGGTGATGAGGCAGGAATTAAATCAGTCACATTTCAGGTTAATGGTCTGCATGCCTATGGTTATATGAAATCTGAGAAGGGTGTTCACCGCCTTGTCAGAATATCACCGTTTAATGCGGCTGGTAAGAGGCAGACCTCGTTTGCTGCGGTTGATGTAATGCCGGAGCTTGATGATAATATAGAGGTTGATATTAATGATGATGACTTAAGAATTGACACCTACCGTTCAAGCGGTGCAGGTGGACAGCATATCAATAAGACTTCATCGGCAGTAAGAATTACCCACATTCCTACAGGAGTTGTGGTACAGTGTCAGAACGAAAGGTCACAGCATAGCAACAAGGACAAGGCTATGAAGATGCTTATGTCCAAGCTGTATCTTATAAAACAACAGGAGAATCTGGAGAAGATTTCAGATATCCGTGGAGAAGTAACAGATAATGGCTGGGGTAGCCAGATTCGCTCATACGTTTTACAGCCTTACACTATGGTTAAGGATAACCGTACGGGCTGTGAGA
Organism: bacterium; assembly: GCA_963616385.1. GTDB lineage: Bacteria > Bacillota > Clostridia > Lachnospirales > Lachnospiraceae > Coprococcus_C. The sequence goes on from CAVELH010000021.1 coordinate 12,703, forward strand.
GCGGTAATGCACAGGCGGTCTTGGATGGAGATATAGATTCATTTATAAATGCGTACCTAAAATGGATTAATACACGCCAAGAGGGGGATATATAATATGGCAGATACAAAATACATTGTTTACACGTTGGGGAAACAAAGGTACTGTATGCATTTGTCAAATATAAATGGCATAGAGCAGGTGTACAATATTATACCGGTTCCCATGGGAGCAGATTTTATCAAGGGTATAATATATCTGCGTGAACAGGTAGTACCCATCTACGACCTCAAGGGAAGGTTTGGAATAGATGATAGTAATTCTGACGAAAGACAATTATTGGTAACAGAGACACATGGCTTTAAGATGGGATTTGAGGTAGATGATGTCCTTGGAATAGTTGCTGTTCCGGATGAAGATATAAAGGATGCACCTTCGGTTGTGTGTAGTGATGAAACAGGTTATCTTGAAAACGTTGTCAACATAAAGCTTCCAGAGGAGAAGGATGCTGGCATAATGATAAGCGTATCTATGGATAACATCATGTCAGAGAGTGAATTTGCCAATGTATCAAATGCGTTGGAAGAAAAGAAAAATAGCGAAAATTGAGGAGATGACGAGATGACAAACATTGCAGTTCTGGGATATGGTACAGTAGGTTCAGGTGTGGTTGAGGTAATTAACAAGAACCACAGCATAGTAAACAAGAGAGCAGGCAAAGAAATCAACATCAAGTATGTACTTGATTTAAGAGATTTTCCAGGAGATCCTGTTCAGGATATTCTTGTACATGATTACAACATTATATTACAGGATTCTTCCATTTCAATCATAGTAGAGGTTATGGGAGGAATTAATCCTGCATATGGTTTCGTAAAGAGTGCTTTAGAGGCTGGCAAGAGTGTTGTAACATCTAACAAGGAGCTTGTTGCTGCACACGGAGCAGAGCTGTTAGCAATAGCTAAGTCAAATGATGTCAATTTCCTTTTTGAGGCGAGCGTAGGTGGCGGAATACCTATTATCAGACCTATAAATCAGTCCTTGACTGCTGATGAGATATATGAAATTACAGGTATATTGAATGGAACAACCAACTATATACTTACCAAGATGACAGATGAGGGCTCAGACTTTGATTCAGTTCTTAAGATAGCACAGGACAAGGGGTATGCTGAGAGAAATCCTGAGGCAGATGTTGAGGGATATGATGCGTGCCGTAAGATAGCAATACTTACATCCCTTGTATGTGGAAAACAGGTAGATTATGAGGATATATATACAGAGGGCATTACTAAGATAACTGGAACAGACATCAAGTATGCCAAGGCTATGGACGGAGCTATAAAGCTTCTTGGAACAAGCAAATGGTCTGATGGCAAGATATATTCACTTGTCGCTCCGTTTATTATTGGAAAAGAGCATCCTCTTAGAAATGTCAACGGTGTATTTAATGGAATATTCCTGAATGGTAATATGCTTGGAGATACAATGTTCTATGGCAAGGGTGCAGGTAAGCTCCCTACAGCCAGCGCAGTAGTTGCAGACGTAGTTGATGCGGCAAAGCATGAGGGCTCAAATATAATGACAATTTGGGATAAGGAGAAGGTTGTTCTCGGTGACAAAAAGGATTATGTATGCAGCTTCTTTGTAAGAACAACAAGCTCTAAGGAAGATATCGAGAAGGCATTTGGCGAGGTTAAATATATCTGTGCAGAGGGAGTTACAGGTGAGACTGCATTCCTTACATCAGATATGACAGAGGAAAAATTCGAGAATAGTGCAAAGGCGATAGAAGTAATCAGCAGAATAAGAACAGCAGGCATCAATTAAGTAAAAAGTGTTGCCAATGAATAATGTGCGTGATATACTTTTAAAATCGTTTATATAAAAGACACAATTAGTAGGAGGAAGACATGCTGATAGTTAAGAAGTTTGGCGGTACTTCAGTAGCCAACAAGGAAAGAATTTTTAACGTTGCCAGAAGATGTATAGAGGATTATCAGAAGGGAAACGACGTAGTAGTTGTTTTGTCTGCTATGGGTAAGTATACAGACGAGTTAATAGACATGGCTAAGGATATTAATGAGTTCCCACCTAAGCGTGAGATGGATATGCTCTTCACAATAGGTGAGCAGATGTCAGTTGCCCTTATGGCTATGGCACTTAATAAGCTTGGTGTTCCAGCGATATCCCTTAATGCATTTCAGGTTGCTATGCACTCAACATCAGTGTATGGTAATGCCAGAATAAAGAGAATAGACAGTGAACGTATAAGACATGAATTGGAACAGAGAAAGATAGTTGTTATCACAGGCTTCCAGGGTGTTAATAAGTATGATGATTATACAACACTTGGACGTGGCGGTTCAGATACAACTGCTGTAGCGCTTGCTGCGGCACTTAATGCAGATTCATGCGAGATATATACAGACGTTGATGGTGTATACACAGCAGATCCTCGTAAGGTTAAGGATGCAAGAAAGCTTGATGTTGTTACATATGATGAGATGCTTGAGCTTGCAACACTTGGTGCAGGTGTATTACATAACCGTTCAGTTGAGCTTGCTAAGAAATTTGGCGTACAGCTTGTTGTACGTTCAAGTCTAAATAATTCAGAAGGAACAATCGTTAAGGAGGGTGCTAAGATGGAGAAGATGCTTGTAAGTGGAGTTGCCGGAGATTCTGACACAGCGAGAATTGCTGTAGTAGGTTTGAAGGATGAGCCTGGTGTTGCATTTAAGTTATTTAACAGCCTTGCAAAGCATAACATAAATGTTGATATGATACTTCAGTCAGTTGGTAGAAAGGGAACAAAGGATATAAGCTTTACAACCAGTGAGGAGAATGCAGATGAAGCTGCTAATGTAATCAAGGAGAACTTTGGTAACTTTGAGAGCATAGATGTTGATAAGAAGGTTGCAAAGGTTTCTATAGTAGGTGCAGGAATGCAGACAAACGCAGGTGTTGCTGCCAAGATGTTTGAGGCACTCTATGATGAGAACATTAATATCCGTATGATTTCTACATCAGAGATAAGAGTTACAGTATTGATTGATGAGGTAAATACAGAGCGTGCTATGTCAGCAGTTCACGACAAGTTCGCGCTTGGCGATCGTTAATTATAATTGACTTATGAATGGAAGCTGTCACAGATAAGTGGCGGCTTCTGTCATATAAGGCTGTGTGTTATACGAACGGAGGGAAATATGAAAAGAGCGGATTATATTACATGGGATCAGTATTTTATGGGAATTGCAATAATGTCTGCGTTGAGAAGTAAGGATCCGGGTACGCAGGTTGGTGCATGTATAGTTGACAATGACAATCGTATATTATCTGTTGGGTATAATGGTATGCCTACAGGCTGTAATGATGATGACATGCCATGGAATCGTGACGGAGAGGGACTTACCAGCAAATATTTCTTTGTATGCCACGCAGAGCTTAACGCGATACTTAATTATCGCGGTGGTGGAACTCTTAAGGGCTCAAGATGTTATGCCACACTGTTTCCTTGCAATGAATGTGCAAAGGCGATAATACAGAGCGGCATAAAGGAGGTCATATATCTGTCAGATAAATATGCAGATACAGACAGTACTATTGCCTCTAAGAGAATGTTTGATATGGCAGGAGTGAAATACACTCCATACAAGCAAAATCACAAGCAGATATCTTTTGAATTATAAATTATACCGGAGGACACCACATGAAATCAGCAGAAACCAAATCTGTCAACATGACCTACAAGGCATTACTTAGCTATGTACTAAATACAAACTACAGAAGTGTAGCGGGAATACTGGGAATAATAATAAGTGTGGCATCACTTGTGCTTGCAATAACATGCTGGGATGGTATTGACACCTCCAGAAAAATCATGCTTATATTTGTAGGCTTGATATTTACAGTTATAAATCCATTGTCGCTTGCATTTAAGTCATTCAGACAGCTTAAGCTAAGTCCATCTTACAAGACACCACTCAACTACACATTTGGTGATGACGGAATATATATAACACAGGGAGAGCAGTCTGAGAACCTTACATGGGACAGAATATGCCGTTTGCTTATGACTAAGCATATGATTGCAATATATACAGGCAGAATGAATGCGTTTGTTATTCCTCTTACTGAGCTTGGGGATGACAAAAGTAAGATACTCACATCACTTGTACAGTTCACGGCTGAATACAAGCCGAGACTTAGCAGAAATTTAAAGAGGTTTGAAAGTGGAAAAGGAATATAGAGAGAGTAATAGTGCTAATGAAACCTTCAATATAGGAAAGGGGCTTGCCGAGCAGTCAAAGCCGGGAGAGGTTTATTGCCTGTACGGTGATTTGGGAACGGGCAAGACCGTATTTTCACAGGGATTTGCGGCAGGACTTGGAATAGAGGAGGCTGTGTGCAGTCCTACATTCACGATATTGAAGGAATACCATGAGGGAAGAATTCCTCTGTACCATTTTGATGTGTATCGTATAGGCTGCGATGACGAGATGGACGAGATAGGTTATTACGATATTATAGATGGAGATGGCGTATGCCTTATTGAATGGGCAGAGCTGATTAAGGATATATTACCTCTGCATTATTACAGGGTAACAATAGAAAAAGACAACGAAAAGGGCTTTGATTACAGACGTATTGTAGTCGAGTCTGTATAAATGGGAGAGCGTTATGAAAATATTAGGAATTGACAGCTCAGGAATGGTTGCAGGAATTGCGATAGTTGAGGATGATATAACTGTTGCTGAATACTGCGTTAATTACAAAAAAACACATTCACAGACACTTATGCCTATGCTTGATGACGTTGTGAAACTCACAGAACAGGATTTAGAGAGTATAGATGCAATAGCTGTTTCAGCCGGACCGGGCTCATTTACGGGGCTCAGGATAGGCGCTGCTACCGCAAAGGGACTTGCGCTTGCACTCGATAAGCCTATTGTGTCAGTGCCTACCTGCCATGCCCTTGCATTTAATGTGTGGGGAACAGACAGTATCGTCTGCCCTATAATGGACGCGAGAAGAAATCAGGTGTACACAGGTATATACAGATTTTGCGATAATGAGCTTACAGTAATACAGGAGCAGACTGCCTGTGATATAAATGAGCTGATTGGCAAACTTAATGAGCTGTGCGCTGATGGACAAGCTGTTATATTTGTCGGGGATGGAATACCTGTTTACAGAGAAGCTATAGAGAGTGCCATTAATTGCAAATACGCATTTGCACCTGCACATATGAACAGACAGCGTGCAGCTTCCGTGGCTGCGCTTGGCGGAATATACTACAATATGGGAAAAGCCATTAAGTCAGATGACTTTAAGCCTGAATACTTAAGAAAATCACAGGCAGAACGTGAGCAGGAAGAACGTAAAAAGGCAGAGCAAAATGCATAGGATAGAAGAAATAATACAGCGGATTGCAGATATAGAGAAGATGACATTTTCAGATGCGTGGTCTTATGAGAGTATCGCTTGCACCATACGATATGATTATAACCATCTGTATGTGGCGTATTTAGATGAGAATGGAATGGTGCATTGCGAGAGCTATAACTGCTACGAGGGTGGAGAACAATCCATTTGCGGATATCTTATAGCCAATCAGATGGCAGATGAGTCCGAGCTTCTAAGAGTTGCTGTTACGGAAGAACACAGACAAAAAGGAATCGGAAGATACCTTTTGGAATATTATCTTACTGGTATACATGGAAACAGATATTTCCTTGAGGTAAGAGAGAGCAATGCGGCTGCAAGAGGACTATATGAGAAGTATGGATATAAGGCTTTGGGATTTAGAAAAGCATATTACCACGAGCCTGAGGAGGCCGCTGTTATATATGAGTTAGAAAAATAAAACCGACATCATAGGTTGACATAAAATGTCATATATGGGATTTGTTTTATGTTTAAAAATGCGATATACTTTATTATAATAATATTCGCCAAATCGTGTTTTTTATACACAGGATAACAGGAGGAATATTATGGATAAAAACAGTGAATTGATTTGTAATATGTGTGGAAGAAAGCTGTTGGTAGAACATGGTATACCAAGAGAGGACTATATAAGTGTCAATAAATCATGGGGATATTTCTCGGATAAAGACGGAATCACACAGCAATTTATTATATGCGAGAAGTGTAGTGACAGACTTGTTGGAATGTTCAAGGTTCCGGTTACCCTGAAGGACACAGTTGAGATGTTATAAGCTTCTTTTCACAGATACAATTCGGGAGGAAGATATGATAGATGTATGTTTGCTTGGAACCGGTGGTATGCTGCCGCTTCCATATAGAGCACTTACTTCGATGATGCTTAGATATAATGGCAGTCATATATTAGTTGACTGCGGAGAGGGAACTCAGAACCAGATAAGACTTATTGGCTGGAGCTTTAACCCTATAGATGTGATATGTATAACACACTTTCATGCAGACCACATAGGAGGGCTGCCGGGATTGCTGCTTACTATGGGTAATGCAGAGCGAACTAGGCCTCTTACGATAATAGGACCTAAGGGATTGGAGAAGGTAGTTAATTCTCTTAGAATAATTGCGCCTGAGCTTCCTTTTGATATCAAGTTCATAGAGCTTGAATCAGACAGAGAAGAGATTGAAATGTGCGGACTTAAAATTCAGGCATACCGTGTAAATCATAAGGTTGTGTGCTATGGTTATAATTTCGTGCTTGACAGAGCAGGAAGATTTGACGTGGATAAGGCGAGAGCTCTGGGACTTCCTGTTCAGTATTGGAGCCTTTTACAGAAGGGCGAGGAGGTTTCCTACGAGGGGCAGACATACACCGCGGATATGGTTATGGGAAATGCCAGAAAAGGACTTAAAATAACTTATTGTACAGATACAAGACCTGTACCTGTTATAGCAGAATATGCGGACAAGGCAGATTTATTTATATGCGAGGGAATGTATGGCGAGGATGATAAGCTTGCCAAGGCAAAGGAAAACAAACATATGACTATGAGGGAGGCAGCAGAGCTTGCTAAGCAGGCTGATGTGAAGGAAATGTGGCTTACGCATTACAGCCCTGCGACAGCGAGACCACAGGATTTTGCTGATATGGTAAAGAGCATATTCCCTAGAGCTGTTGTAACGAAGGACAGAGCGGAGAAAACCTTGAACTTTGAGGAATAGGAGGTAATGCCTATGAAACAAAAAGACAAGAAAAATAAAATCAAGAATATTATCGTTGCGGTTTTACTTATTGCCCTTGTTGTGTTCTATTTTAATCATATAAGCAACAAGACATCAACAAATAGAAGAAACAGCAGCGAGAAGGCAGAGCTTCAGAATTTGCTTGAGTACAATATGGCATTGGACTACCCTAACACCCCAAGAGATGTTGTTAAGCTTCATAACAGATACTTCAAATTACTCTATGGCATGAAGCTTACCGATGAAGAGATAGAGGGTTTGAACTCCAAGCTAAGAGAGATATACTGTGACGAGCTGCTCTCTGTAAATTCGGAGGCGGTGATGCTTCAGGAATTAAAGGATAACATAAAAACTATGCGTGATGAGGGCTATGAGTATAAGAGCTATTCATTGCCTGAGGCAAGTCAGGTACAGAAATTTACCAAAGATGGAAAAGAGATGGCTTGGATGGATGTTACCGTAACCATAGAGACTAATGACGAAATTGTATACAGATATGTCAGATACATACTCATAAATGAGAATAACAAATGGAAAATCTATGGCTGGGGAGATCCTAAGTAATAGATTTAAGAGTACATAATTACGAACACAAAAAAGAGGATGGAAAATGAGTGTTACAATATTAGCAATAGAATCTTCCTGTGATGAGACTGCGGCTGCCGTAGTTGTCGATGGAAGAGAGGTAAAATCAAATATAATCTATTCACAGATTGACCTTCACACTGTATTCGGCGGTGTTGTACCTGAGATAGCATCTCGTAAACATGTCGAGAAAATCAATCAGGTTGTAAGAGCTGCACTTGATAGTGCCGAGGTTACATGGGATGATATAGACGCGGTTGCTGTTACATATGGGCCGGGACTTGTCGGAGCCTTACTTGTCGGAGTAAGTGCTGCCAAAGCGCTTGCATATGCCAAGAAAAAACCTCTGGTTGGCGTGAACCATATAGAAGGACATATATCAGCTAATTATATAGAACATCCAGATTTAAAGCCTCCGTTTATGTGTATGGTTGCATCAGGAGGACATTCTCATCTTGTACATGTGAAGGGCTACAATGAGTTTGAGATAGTAGGCAAAACCAGAGATGATGCGGCAGGGGAAGCATTCGATAAGGTTGCAAGAGCAATAGGACTTGGATATCCGGGAGGACCTAAGATAGACAAGCTTGCACGCGAGGGGAATCCTCATGCGATAGAGTTCCCTAGAGCATTTATGGAGGATGCACCATATGATTTCTCGTTTAGCGGACTTAAATCAGCAGTATTAAATTACCTTAATGGTTGTGCGATGAAGCATATAGAAGTTAATAAGGCTGATGTTGCGGCCTCATTCCAGCAGGCAGTGACAGACGTGTTGGTGGACAACTCTATAAGAGCCGCAAAGGCATATAATTGCGACAGCCTTGCATTAGCAGGCGGAGTGGCATCTAACACACATTTAAGAGAGGCTATGGCTGAGGCTTGTAACAAGAACAAACTGACATTCTGCCATCCGTCATCTATATTCTGTACGGACAATGCTGCCATGATAGGAGTAGCAGGATATCATGCATATATGAGTGGCACAAGACATGGATGGGATTTGAATGCGGTTCCTAACCTTAAAATAGGAGAACGTGTTTGATATAATATGAAAATCACATGTAGTGTGAGGTAATATGGTATAACAGGAGTAGTAAAATGGCGATTGCAGTTGTGCTTGCCGGTGGCAGTGGCAGCAGAATGAAAAGTAATATAGCAAAGCAATATATTAACTTGTGTGGACGGGAGATACTGAGCTACAGCTTGGAAACCTTTCAGAAACACGAGACTGTAACGGATATAATTATCGTAGTAAGAGCCGGTGAGGAAGAATATTGCAGGGAGAAAATTGTTAATAGATACAATATAGATAAGACAAAATATATATGTGCCGGTGGAGCAAACCGATATGATTCAGTGCAAAATGGTTTGAACTATGCCATCAAACTTGCCAAAGATAATATGAATGATATAGTTATGATACATGACGGGGCAAGACCATTTGTTACTGCTGAGATGATAGACCGTTCTATAGAGGCTGCTGGTGAGTATGGTGCCTGCACAGTGGGAGTGCCGGCAAAGGACACAATCAAAATTGTTGATGATAAATTATTCGGAGTACAGACACCGGACAGAAAATATTTATATCAGATACAGACACCACAGACCTTTCGTATCGGACTACTGAAAGAGGCGTACGAGAAAATGCGTATGGATGAAAACCCCAATATAACGGATGACACAATGATGGTAGAACAATATAAAGGGATACATTCCAAGATTGTTATGGGTGATTACAGGAACATAAAAATTACGACGCCGGAGGATATAGAAATAGCAGAAATTTTTGCTAAAAAAATCTTTAAATTTTTTTGAAAAAGTTGTTGACAATACAGACATATTTTGATAAGATAACAAAGTCGCTGACAGGAACATAACAGCGACTTTTAAATGTAAAGAAATACAAAGTTATGGAGAGGTATCGAAGTGGTCATAACGAGGCGGTCTTGAAAACCGTTTGTCCGCAAGGGCGCGTGGGTTCGAATCCCACCCTCTCCGCTAGCACAAGATGTGCTCACGATTTTAGGCGCTTGTAGGGAGAAGTACCCAAGCGGCTGAAGGGGCTCCCCTGGAAAGGGAGTAGGTCGAGAGTATCGGCGCGAGGGTTCAAATCCCTCCTTCTCCGTCTGAATAAAATCCACATAACAAGGGCATAAATCAAAACAAGAACCTTTGACAAATTAATATCATGTTAACCCTGAAAATTCTTAAAGAGATTTTC
>CAVELH010000022.1:0-22626 GCA_963616385.1 bacterium
GTATATGCTCTGTATAGCTGCTCTGTAAGTGCTGTTATGGCAATATCAGGTTCAAGTGTAAATGATGACAGGCATAGCGTGGCAAGTCTGTCGCTTGAACCGGATGCTTCAAAGCTGTCCGAAATATATGCTTTTTCAGACTCGTTTTCACATATGAAGAATACTATCGAGGAATATCCATTTACGTTTAAAGTATTTATAAGCTTTGATAAATCAACAGACGATATAGTGTCTACACCTGCTGTGACAATATAATACATTGTATGAGAGCTTAGCTTCGGTATATTTTTATCTAATTTTTGATTCGTTTTTAACTTAATCTGGCAATACGGAGAAGTTCTCTTTGTGTATTCAGATATTGCCAAAAGATAATCTGTATCTAATTTTTTTCTGGAAGTATATATTGTAATTTCCATAATATTATCACCTCAACAAATTAATAATAACACGATTTAACATCTTTTAAAATGGTTGATTTAGTGCTATGATGTACGCGGATATAAAGTTAATTCGGAGGACATATAATGACAAAGGATAAGAAGATATTAATATTAGATATAGATGGTACTCTTGTCAATTCCAAGAAAGAGATAACACCACTCACCCTGTCATATTTACATGAGATACAGGAGAAGGGACATATAGTTGCGTTAGCATCAGGCAGACCTTATCCCGGAATGAAGGTCTATGCCGAGCAGCTTGGATTAGATAAGATGGGCGGCTATGCTGTATCATTTAATGGTGCTAGAATTATATCGTGCAGGGATGGAAGTGCAGTATATGAGAAAACTATGCCTAACCATTATCTAAAGGATATATACAACTATGCCACAGAGCATGGAATCGGCATGGTTACATATAAGGACGATATGGTAGTGACAGGAACAAGAATTGATGATTATATGGAATATGAGGCGAGACTTAATTATATGCCTCTTAAGCATATTGATAACTTCTGTGAAGAGGTTGATTTTGATATGGTAAAATGTCTCCTCACAGCCGAGCCGGAGTATGCAGTACAGTGTGAGAAGGAGCTCTATGATATGCTTTCACCGGAGCTTAATGTATTTCGCTCAGAGCCATATTTTATAGAGATTACAATGCAGGGAGTAGATAAGGCGGAGTCGATAGACCACCTTCTTAAGATGTTAGATATTCCAAGAGAGAATTCAATATGCTGTGGAGATGGATTTAACGACCTCACCATGGTTAAATATGCGGGAGTTGGCGTTGCAATGGAAAATGCGCAGCAGATAGTTAAGGATAATGCGGATTATATAACAGCGTCATGTGATGATGACGGTATAGTTCAGGTTATAAAAGAATTTATATTGTAGTGCATATGATTGACATTACAAATAGTGTTAAGTTAAAATATTAAAAAAGACAGAAACAGAGGGATATGCATGAGTACACCGGTTATATCAACTAAGGCAGATACATTGTATCTGCTAAAGGACATAGTTAAAAAATCACATATAGAGGATATAGTCATTGTATATGTAAAAGACGTGCTGGAGGATAAGCAGAAGGTATTTGACAATATCAGCAAGGCTTTTTGTGGTGACAGTATAATAGTCAGAAGCTCGTCTAAGAATGAGGATAGTATGGTTACTTCTAATGCCGGACATTTTGACAGTGTGCTGGATGTGGATTCCTCTGACAGCAAATCAGTATTTGATGCACTTACGACAGTAATGGATTCATATCTTGAGGATGATAATAAGGATTATGATACCATACTTGATGAGGAGATATTAGTACAGAGACAATCAAAGAATATCCTTATATCGGGAGTTGTATTTACGAGAGATATCTTATATAACCGTCCTTACTACATGATAACCTACGATGACAATGGAAGCACCGACTCAGTTACAAGCGGAGAGGCTGGCAAGACAAGGTGGATTGCCAGAAATGTATCAAGAGAATTTGTGGATGTAAGATTTCTCAAGGTTATAGAGGCTGTAAGAGAAATAGAAGAGATATTTGCGGATGTACCTGCACTTGATATAGAATTTGCTGTAAACTCTGATGAGGAGGTTATTATATTTCAGGTAAGACCTCTTGCAGCTGTTTTAAACAAACCAAAGGTTATGTCGGACAGAGATTTTATAGACACAAAGGCTTATGCTAAATGCAGCTATCTTGATAAGAGCCATATATTGTCTGATATGGCATATTGGAATCCTGCTGAGATAATAGGAACCAATCCGAGACCTCTTGATTATTCGCTGTACCGTGAGCTTATAACTTCAAGGATATGGAATGAGGGACTAAGATGCCTTGGATATACAGAGGTTGATGATGACCTCATGCAGAAGATAGGCAATAAGCCATATATATCAGTTAATTATTGCTTCGAGGGGTTATCCCCTGCTTCGCTTGATGAGAATTTCAGATATAAATTATTTGAATATTACGAGGAGCAGTTAAAAAGGGATAAAACAGCGCATGATAAGATAGAGTTTGAGATAGTATTTAATACTTATGATTTCACTACTGATGACAGACTTAACGAACTTAAGGAGCATGGCTTTAGCGACGAGGAGATAAGTACGCTTAAAACAGCTCTGTTTGATGTCACAAAATACGCAGTCACTCACTATGACAGCATTTGCAACAAGGATAATGACAGCATAGAGGTTATGACTAATTTAAGACATGATATAAGAAATCAGCATCCTCTTCAGGAAAATAATGTCATGAAGCTCTATAATTATATATCAGAGCTTACAGACTCAATTAAGCAGCATGGAACACCGCAGTTTGCAAGGCAGGCGAGATGTGCATTTATGGCAAGGAGCTTTTGCAGGACATTAGTTGACAAGGGATATTTCAATCAGAACGAGATGGATGCGTTTATGATGTCAATATCTACCGTTGCGTCTGCATTTGAGAGAGATTTCGATAAATACAGTCATGGCGAGATGACAAGGGAAGAGTTCAACAAATTATATGGACACTTAAGACTTGGAACATATGACATAAGAACTGACTGCTACAGAGATATGTTCTTTGATGTAAATGAGGCTCACATGAGCAATAAGAAAAAGGTTGTCGGTGAGGCTAAGCTCCTTGATACCGAAAAGCTTGACAAGGCACTTAAGGACACAGGGCTTCATGTAACGCCTGAGAAGTTTATGGATTTCCTCATAAAGGCAACAAAAAACAGAGAGTATTTCAAGTTTGAGTTTACCAAGTCCTTAAGTCTTATATTAGAGATTATAATACATCTTGGAGATATGCTTGGAATTGCAAGAGAGGATATGTCTTATCTTGAGATTCAGGATTTGTTAAGCTATCACAGCAGAGACTCTTATATACAGATAATTGAGCAGAGACGTAGCATGTATCATGCCAATACTTATCTTGTTCTGCCTGAGGTTATCTTTGGAGTAGGAGATATAGATGTTATAGATATAGACGAGGCAAGGCCTAATTTTATAACTGATAAGACAGTTGAGGCAGATATAGCTAATCTTGACAAGCTGGACGAAACAGATATTTCTGGCAAAATAGTTGTAGTTACCAAGGCAGATCCTGGATATGACTGGATATTCACCAAGAATATAGCTGGTTTTGTGACGAAATATGGTGGTGCGGCATCTCATATGGCTATAAGGTGTGCTGAGTTTGGAATTCCTGCCGCCATAGGGTGCGGAGAGAGAATATACAGCAATATAACAAGAATGAGCCGTGTTAAGCTTGACTGTGCCAATGGTAAAATAACAGAAAAATAGGAGAAGGACTGAGCTTATATGTCAGATAAAAAGTTACTTGTTTTGTGGCCGGGACGTAATTATAGCTGTGATAAGCCTTTGCTCTATTACGCAGGCAAGGTGTTTGAAAAGAGAGGCTATGAGGTCATAAGGCTTACCTATAATCAGAAATTAAAGGGCAATAAGGATGATATCGCAGGCATCATAGAGGAGTCGCGCCAATATGTTGCCGAAGAATTGAGGGGAATAGATTTCTCTCTGTACAAGGATATTGTTTTTATATCTAAGAGTATGGGAACAGCTCTTGCCGGATATTTTGAGCAAAAGCTTGGTATATTTGCAAGACACATATTCCTCACTCCTGTTAAGGAGGCTTTGCCTTACATGAGAATGGGCAAATGCATAGTCATTTCCGGCAAAGAGGATAGAATATTAGAGAGCAGAAAGCTAAGGATATACTGCGTGGAACAGGATATACCGCTTAAACAATTTGATGAGGTCGGACATTCATTAGAGCATCCGGATGATATCAATAAAACATTTGCAATACTTATGGTTCTAATTAGATTGTACAAGGAGTTTTAATTGATTTAATGGTGTGCATGGTGTATAATATTTCCGATAATTACCATTAGTGAAAAGGAGGAAAAAGATGGGCTTTTTTAAGGATTTCAAACGTGATTTCGCACAGGCTGTCAATGAGCTTATGCCAGACAAGGACGAGCTTGCTGAGGAGTATGATGATGAAGATATGGTGAATACGTTTGATGAGAACGATAATATGGACATCGCTCCTGAAGATATGCTTGAGGATTTGGATGATTTTAAGATAGATACAATGTCAGATGATAACGCTTTAAGGGAGCATCAGACAGAAAAACCGGAATCTGATTACGAGGATGAGGATGAAGAACCAAAGGATGCTTTTGAGAGTATACCTGAAGCTGAGGTTATAAATGATCCTGTATATGATGAAGATAACATGGATGATTTGGAGCCTGAAAAGGAAGCTGAGCTCGTGACAGAGATACTCGTGGCAGAGCCGGAGGAGCAGAAAGAGGATACAAACATAAGTGAGGGGGAAGCTTCTGATACAGAGAATGATACTTATACAGGTGAGGATGATTTACTTGCAGTAGACGCACTTGATGAGGAGAATATGCTTGAAGGCATGGAGGACGTCGTCGCTGTAGAGTCCGAGCCAGATAAGAAGGATGAGCTTTCACCTATGAACTTAAATCAAGATGTTATGGATGCCATTATGATGAGAGAAGAGGCAGCTGATAATAATGATATTGATGATGTGGAGGAAGATGATATGTCTGAGGTAGAGGCTAAGCTTGATGAGCCAAAGCAGGAGATAGACAGCATATTGAATGACGATACTACTTATATAACCAAGGGAACTACCATAAAGGGTAACATTGAGACAGACGGCGGCGTTGATATTATAGGTACTGTTATAGGAGATGTTATATGTGGAGGAAAGCTTATCGTTGGTGGTAGTATAAATGGCTCTGTTAAAACAGGAGAGCTCTACGCCAATGCTGCCAAGATAGAGGGAGATGTTGCGGCAGAGGGCAGTGCGAAGATAGGCGTTGGCTCTGTGGTAGTAGGCAATGTTTCTGCAAGCTCTGCTGTAGTAGCAGGAGCTGTCAATGGAGATATAGATGTTAAAGGACCTGTTATCGTGGATTCAACTGCGGTAATTATGGGTAACATAAAATCACGTTCTGTACAGATTAATAATGGAGCGGTAATCGAGGGATTCTGTTCACAGTGTTATTCGGAGATAGACGTTAAAAGTTTTTTTGAGTAGGAGAAAAGCAGACATGGAGATGAAAAGAGTATTGCTCAAGCTTTCAGGAGAGGCTTTGGCAGGAGACAAAAAGACAGGCTTTGATGAGAAAACTGTAGTTGACGTTGCGAAGCAGGTTAAGACAGTGCTTGACAAGGGAATACAGGTAAGCATAGTAATCGGTGGCGGTAACTTCTGGAGAGGTAGAACCTCTGAGAATATGGACAGAGTAAAGGCGGACCAAATAGGTATGCTTGCAACAGTCATGAACTGTATATATGCTGCTGATATGTTCAGAACAGTGGGTATTAAGGCTCATATAATGACACCATTTGCCTGTGGAAGCATGACGGAGCTTTTCTCTAAGGATAAGGCAGTTGAATATCTTGAGAATGGAGAGGTTGTATTCTTTGCGGGTGGAACAGGTCATCCTTATTTCTCTACAGATACAGCAACAGTTCTTATGGCAATAGAGATATGTGCAGATGTAATTTTATCTGCAAAGGCTATAGATGGCGTATATGACAGTGATCCTAAGACTAATCCTAACGCTAAGAAGTATGACAGAATGAATATAAGTGAGATAGTAGATAAGAAGCTTGGGGTTATAGACCTTGCATCTGCTGTGCTTGCAATGGAGAATCATATGCCTATGATGTTGTTTGGCTTAGGTGGAGAGGACAGTATCATAAAGGCAGTTACAGGTGGATTTACAGGAACCTTAGTGACATGTGATTAAGAGATAAAATATATAAATATCAGGAGGATGAATAATGTTATCACAGTATGAAGGAAAGATGGAAAAGACTGTTGAGAGTCTTTCAGCAGAGTATGCAGGAATCAGAGCAGGAAGAGCTAACCCACATATATTAGATAAGCTTAGAGTAGATTATTACGGAGCACCTACACCAATTCAGCAGGTTGCAAACGTAACAGTACCGGAGGCTCGTACACTTATGATTCAGCCTTGGGAGTCAAGCTTAATCAAAGAAATCGAAAAGACAATCATTAACTCTGACCTTGGTGTTAATCCTAACAATGATGGTAAGAGTGTAATCATTAACTTCCCTGAGCTCACAGAGGAGTGCAGAAAAGACTTAGTTAAGGACATTAAGAAGAAGGCAGAGGCAGCTAAGGTTGCTGTAAGAAACGTAAGAAGAGATGCAAACGATGCATTGAAGAAGATGAACAAGGCTAATGAAATCTCTGAGGATGAGATGAAGGTGAACGAGGAAAAGGTTCAGAAGATGACAGATAAGTATGTCGCTAACATAGATAAGCTCATGGAAGAGAAATCAAAAGAGATTATGACTGTATAGGAGTTTGCTTTGAAGAAGATAATAGATGGTGAGGAACTTAATATCCCTAACCACGTTGCCATAATAATGGATGGCAACGGAAGGTGGGCTAAGAAGAGATTTATGCCACGTAATTTTGGACATAAGGCAGGAGCTAAGGTGGTGGAGCAGATATGTGAGGATGCCTATAATCTGGGAATCAGATATCTCACAGTATATGCATTTTCTACTGAGAACTGGAAGCGTTCTGTTGAAGAGGTTACCGGCATAATGAATCTGCTTCGTTCCTATCTTACGGATTGCATAGAGAGAGCATCTAAGAATAACATGAGAGTTCGTGTTATAGGAGACAGGACAGCTTTAGATGCGGACATTGTTGCCCGTATAGAGGAGCTTGAGGAGAAAACAGCCTGCTATGATGGACTTAATTTCACGATTGCACTTAACTATGGCGGAAGAGATGAGATTAGGAGAGCCATAAAGCACATGGCAGAGGATATAAAGGAATCAAAGATTGATGTGAATTCGGTAGATGAGAGTGTAATTTCATCATATCTTGACACTTCCGATATACCTGATCCGGATTTGCTTATAAGAACAAGCGGTGAGCTCAGACTGTCTAATTTTCTTATATGGCAGCTTGCATATACAGAGTTTTATTTTACAGATGTATTGTGGCCTGATTTTGATATAGAAGAGCTTAAGAAGGCTATATTGTATTACAATGGCAGAGACAGAAGATATGGTGGGGTAAAGTAGATGTTTAAGACGAGGTTTATAAGCGGTGCAGTTTTAGTTATACTTGCAATTGGAATATTATATGTAGGAGGATATCTTACAGGTGCGGCTGTGCTTATGCTGTCCATGGGCGGTATAGGTGAGCTTCTTCGTGTTTATAAGCTTCACAATAAGCCTATAGGATATATTGCTTATATTGCTACAGCAGTGTATTATGGATTGCTTTTCTTTAACCAGAATGAATATATTATCCCACTTATTATATTGTTTGTATTAGGCGTACTTGCTATGTATGTAATAACATTCCCTACATACCACGATAAGGATGCAATGGTAGTTATCCTGTCGTTTTTCTATGTGGCATTTATGCTTTCATATGTATATCAGATAAGGGAGCTTAAATACGGTGGAGCACTTATTGTAATGCTGTTTATATGCTCATGGATTAATGACACATTTGCGTATTGCGTTGGAGTTAAGCTTGGTAAACACAAGATGACACCTAAGCTAAGTCCTAAGAAGAGTATTGAAGGACTTATAGGTGGTATAGCAGGTGCTGCAATAGTATCAGGAGTATATGGCATATTTTTCTGTAAATATGTATATGAATTAAATAACGGACCTTGGATATTTGCAGCCATAGGTGCTATTGGAGCATTGATTGCGGTTATAGGTGATTTGGCGGCATCTGCCATTAAGAGAAATAACGATATAAAGGATTATGGTAAGCTTATACCGGGACATGGAGGAATTCTTGACAGATTCGACAGTATGATATTTACAGCTCCGGTTATTTACTATTGCTTTGTATATATGATTGGTAATCTTGGAGGTTAATTTAAGTTGAAGAATATTTCAATTATTGGCTCTACAGGTTCTATAGGAACACAGACACTTGAGATTGTAAGAGCCAATAAAGATATAAATGTTGTTGCACTTGCAGCGGGAAGCAATGTTAAGCTTTTGGCTGAGCAGGTGCGTGAATTTAAACCGGATATCGTTGGAATATGGAGTAAAGACAAGGCAGAAGAACTATGCGATGCCTTGTCTGAATTTGATATAAGGATTGTTTGCGGGATGGAGGGACTTATAGAAGTCGCCTGTGCTGACAAAGCAGATATTCTTGTAACTGCCATAGTTGGAATGATTGGTATAAGACCTACGGTTGAGGCAATTAAGGCAGGTAAGGACATTGCACTTGCCAATAAGGAGACACTTGTAACTGCCGGTCATATAATTATGCCTCTTGCAAAAGAGAAGGGCGTCAGAATCCTTCCTGTTGACAGCGAACATTCAGCGATATTCCAATGCATACATGGAGAGACCGACAATGAGATAAGCAGGCTTCTTATAACTGCATCAGGAGGACCTTTCAGAGGAAAAACCAAGGCAGAACTAGAGGATGTTACTGTGGAGGATGCCCTTAAGCACCCTAACTGGTCTATGGGAAGAAAGATAACTATAGACTCGGCAACCTTAGTAAACAAGGGACTTGAGGTTATAGAGGCAAGATGGCTGTTTGATGTTAAGCCTGAGAATATTGAGGTTGTTGTTCAGCCGCAGAGTATAATACATTCCATGGTTGAATTTGCTGACGGGGCAGTAAAAGCGCAGCTTGGGACACCTGATATGAAGTTACCTATACAGTACGCTCTTTATTATCCTGACAGAAGATACCTTGCAGGGGACAGACTTGATTTTACAACAATGGGTAACATAATTATAGATAAGCCGGACAGAGATACCTTTAAGGGACTTGATTTTGCATATGATGCGATAGGTAAAGGTGGTTCAATGCCTACTGTTTTTAATGCCGCCAATGAGTGTGCGGTGGCAAAGTTCCTTAATAAAGACATAAAATTTTTACAAATATATGATATTATAGAAAAATGCATGATGGCACACACTGTTATACATAATCCTTCGCTTGAGGATATATTTGAGACTGAGAGCTGGGTATATGAGTATATTGAAAAGGGTTTATGTGTTTAAGGAGATTATTTTTATATGAATATTATTTTAATTATATTGGTATTTGGAGTTATAGTTTTCTTTCATGAATTTGGACATTTCATAGTTGCGAAGCTTAACCACATTTCTGTTATGGAGTTCTCGATAGGCATGGGACCTGCGATATTTTCAGTCCAGAAGAAGGAGACAAAGTATTCATTAAGACTTCTTCCTATCGGTGGATTTTGTATGATGATGGGAGAGGATGAGGAGTCTGAGGACGAAAATGCATTTAATAACAGACCTATATGGGCAAGAATGCTTGTTATAGCAGCCGGTCCTATATTTAATTTTATTCTCGCTTTTTTGTTCTCTATAATACTTATACACTACACCGGATGCGATCCTGCGACATTATATAAGGTCGTAGAAAATGGACCTGCCGAGACAGCGGGAATAGAGCCGGGTGACACCGTAGTTGCTATAGATGGAAGCAAAATATATAACTTTAGAGAGCTACAGCTATACATGGCACTTGACAAGGATGGTTCTCCAGTTAAGCTGACAATGAAAAGACCATCGGGCGAGACTTATAATACAACTGTTACTCCTGCACTTGGAAGTGATGGTTCATATGTAATAGGTGTAGCAGGTGGAAATATTCTTGCTGATGGCTTTGGAACGACCATAAAATATGCCGCACTTGAGTGTAGATACTGGGTTAAATCGACGGTGTTAAGCTTAAAACTTATTGTGACAGGCGGTGTTAAGAGTAACGATATAATGGGACCTGTAGGCGTTGGCGGTGCTATGAATGAAATCTTAGATGAAGCTAAGGCGGCGAGCCCTACAACCAAGGATGCTATAATTAACGTACTTCTAAATATGCTTAACTGGTGCATACTTTTAAGTGTGAACCTTGGAATAATGAACCTTCTGCCTATACCGGCATTGGATGGAGGAAGGCTGTTGTTCCTTATTATTGAGGCAATAAGAAGAAAACGAATACCACAGGACAAAGAGGCAATAGTGAACCTTATCGGCTTTGCACTCCTTATCTGTCTTATGGTTGTGGTGTTCTTCAACGATATTAAGAATGTATTCTTTTCGTAGGAGATTCCGTGGAGGATTAAATTAATATGGCAGATATAAATCATAGAGAGACAACAAAGGTAATAGATATAGGTGGTGTCAGGATAGGCGGCGGAAACAGGATAGCCATACAGTCTATGACTAATACTGAGACCGCTGATGTGAAGGCTACGGTAGAGCAGATTTTAAGACTTGAGGAAGCAGGCTGTGACATAATACGTTCTACTGCCAACACACCGGAGGCTGCGTGCGCATTTGCTGATATAAAGAAGCAGATTCATATACCTATAGTTGCGGATATTCATTTTGATTACAGACTTGCAATTATGGCTATGGAGCATGGGGCAGATAAGATAAGAATCAATCCGGGCAATATAGGTGGAATAGATAATCTAAAGAAGGTCGTTTCTGTTGCAAAGGAGAGGAATATCCCGATAAGAGTAGGGGTTAATTCAGGTTCTCTGGAGAAGAAATTAGTAGAAAAATATAACGGAGTGACAGCTGAGGGAATAGTAGAAAGCGCACTTGATAAGGTACACATGATAGAGGACTGTGGTTATGATAACATGGTTATAAGCATAAAGTCATCAGATGTTATGATGTGTGTAGGGGCACATGAGTTAATCGCAAAGCAGACAAACTATCCACTCCACGTTGGCATAACTGAGTCGGGAACTCTGTACAGGGGAAATATCAAATCAGCGGTGGGACTTGGAATGATACTTGGACAGGGCATTGGAGATACAATAAGGGTGTCTCTTACAAGTGATCCTGTGGAGGAGATAATATCAGCTAAGACTATACTAAGAACTCTTAAGCTCAGGAATGACGGTATAGAGCTTGTATCATGTCCTACATGCGGACGTACAAAGATAGATTTGATATCACTTGCGAATGATGTCGAGAAGATGATACAGGAATATGACCACCTGCATATTAAGGTAGCTGTAATGGGCTGTGCTGTAAATGGCCCCGGTGAGGCAAAGGAGGCAGACCTTGGTGTAGCAGGCGGAGATGGTGAAGGCTTGCTGTTCAAGCATGGAGAGATAGTAAGAAAGATGCCACAGGATGAGCTGCTTGGAGCTCTGCGTTATGAGCTTGACAGGTGGGATGACGAGGTGAAATAAATTGGCAGATAAATTATTCAGAGATGTATTTCCTGGATTAAAGCTTGATAAGAATCTGGATGAGCTGTTAGGTCAGACAGAGATACAGAAAATAACCATGTTCAAGGGCGAAAAGAAGATGGTTATTTCTATTTTGAGCAAAAATCTGATAGCTAAGGAGCTTATTTTTGCCGCTGAGGAGCAGATGACACAGTTTATATTTGGTGACAGCGGAGAAAAATGTATAATAGATGAACACTATGAGCTGTCGAAGCAGTATAATCTGACACAGCTAAGCAATATATACAGGGATAGCTTTCTTGAGGAGATAAAGCGTATAAGCTATGTGGACTATAGAATCTTAAAAAGAGGAGAATGGTACTACCATGACAACATAGTTACACTTGCGTTAGAAGATACAAGCCTTGCAAGAAGCCATTCAGACAAGATAAAGAAATATTTAGTTGATACATACAGAGACAGATTTGGCATGGAGGTTTCCGTAGGCTTTGATTTTACAGAGGATCAGAAATCGAGCTTAAGGGCTGCTAATGAGCTTAGACTTAAGCAGGAACTGATGGCTATAGAACAGAAAAACAATGAGGCAAGTATGAGAAATCCGGAGGCAGAGGACAAGCCATCACAGGTTTCCGGTGATAATGCTGAGAAACCTGTAAAACAGTCAGCAGCCAAATCAAATCAGGCTAATGCAAAGCCAAAGCAGGTTAAGACTGAAAAGCCGGAGGCTTCAAAGTATCAGAAACCAAAGTCAAAGTCTGCATCCTACGATGAGGATTTGCTGTATGGAAGAAACTGCGATGGAGATATAGTTGACATAAGTGAATTGTATGATGGCATAGGTCCTGTCTGTATTCACGGTCAGATACTTAACCTTGAGGACAGAGAGTTAAAGAGTGGCAAATACATCATAAATGGCACTATAACCGACTTTACAGATACGATTACATTTAAGATATTTGTACAGCCTGAGGACAGAGGACCTATATTAGATGAGCTTAAGGCAGGAAGCTTTTACATAATAAAGGGTGTCCCTATGTATGATACATACGCAAGAGAGGTGTCTGTATCATCTATTACAGGAATAAAGACAAGCAATGATTTCAGGGAAAAGCGTGTTGATACATCCATAGAAAAACGAGTTGAGCTTCATCTTCACACTGTTATGAGTGAGATGGACAGCGTTGTGGATATACATAAGGTTATAAAGCGTGCCAAGGACTGGGGACATAAGGCATTAGCCATAACAGACCACGGTTGTGTACAGGCATTCCCTATAGCTAACCATGATGTGAAGCCTGATGAGGATTTCAAGATTCTGTATGGCGTTGAGGGATACTTTGTAGATGATTTAAAGGATCTTGTAATAAATGACAAGGGACAGAGCATGGACTCAGAGTATGTAGTTTTTGATATAGAGACTACCGGCTTAAGTCCAAGATACAATAAGATAATTGAAATAGGTGCTGTTAAGATTAAGAATGGCAAGATACAGGACACATTTTCGGAGTTTATTAATCCGGAGGTCCCTATACCTTACACCATAACTAAGCTTACATCCATAACTGACCAGATGGTAATGGAAGCACCTACCATAGATGAGATACTGCCTAAGTTTATGGAGTATGTTGGAGATGCAATATTAGTTGCACACAATGCTTCGTTTGATACGGGCTTCATAAAGGAGTTTTGCAAGCAGCTTGACATTCCGTTTGACAGTACAATTATGGACACTATGACACTTGCCCATGTGCTTATACCGGAGCTTGGAAAATACACCTTGGACAGACTGTGCAAGCAGTTTAATGTTTCACTTGAACACCACCACAGAGCATGTGATGATGCCGCTGCAACAGCAGAGATATTCCTTAAAATGCTCAAGATGGTACATGACAAGGGCGTTGATACAGTAAATGAGCTTAACAAGATGGGCTCGGCTTCTCCAGATATAATCAAGAAGGCAAAGACATATCACGGAATAATACTTGTTAAAAACGAAACCGGACGTGTCAATCTCTATAGATTGATATCCGAGTCGCATATTAATTATTTTAACAGACGGCCTCGTATGCCTAAAAGTCTTATCAACAAATACAGAGAGGGACTTATCATAGGCTCTGCGTGTGAGGCTGGTGAGCTTTACAGGGCTGTTTTATATGGTGAGAGCGAGGATGAGATAACAAGGCTTGCCAACTTCTATGATTATTTTGAGATACAGCCTGTGGGCAACAATATGTTTTTGATTGATGATGAGAAGGCGCCTGTTAATTCCATAAAGGACTTACAGGATATAAATAAGCGTATCGTGGAACTTGGCAGACAGTTTAATAAGCCTGTCGTTGCAACCTGCGATGTGCATTTTCTTGATCCTGAGGATGAGATATACAGAAGAATAATTATGGCTGGAAAGGGCTTTGCAGACGCGGACAGACAGCCTCCGCTGTTTTTCAGAACGACAGAGGAGATGTTGGCTGAGTTTGAGTACCTTGGAAGTGATGTTGCCAAGGAGGTTGTAATAACCAATACAAACAAGATTGCTGACATGATAGAGAAGATATCCCCTGTAAGACCGGATAAGCAGCCACCTATAATTGAGAATTCAGACGAGATGCTTACAACCATATGCTATGATAAGGCACATGAAATATATGGTCCTGACCTTCCTGATATCGTTGTAAAGAGACTTGAAAAGGAGCTCCATTCAATTATATCTAACGGATTTGCGGTTATGTATATTATCGCCCAGAAGCTTGTGTGGCGTTCAAATGATGACGGATATCTGGTTGGTTCAAGAGGTTCTGTAGGTTCATCATTTGTTGCGACTATGGCAGGTATAACTGAGGTAAATCCTCTTCCTGCACATTATATATGCCCTAAATGCTACTATACAGATTTTGATTCGGATTTTGTCAAGCAGTACGAGGGGCAGTCTGGATGTGATATGCCGGATATGGCATGCCCTAAGTGTGGCACTAATATGAAGAAGGAAGGACACGATATACCATTTGAGACCTTCCTTGGCTTTAACGGTGACAAGGAGCCTGATATAGACCTTAATTTCTCGGGAGAGTATCAGCCTAAGGCACACGCATATACCGAGGAGCTGTTCGGAAAGGGAAAAGCCTTCAGAGCTGGAACTATCGGTACTATGGCAGAGAAAACTGCCTTTGGATATGTGTATAATTACTACAAGGATAAGGGTATTGAGAAGCGTCGCTGTGAGATGGAGAGGCTTGCACTCGGCTGTACAGGCGTAAAGAGAACTACAGGACAGCATCCGGGTGGTATGATAGTTTTGCCTAAGCATGAGGAGATATATTCATTTACACCTATTCAGAAGCCTGCAAATGATATGAGCACTGATATTATTACGACACATTTTGAGTATCACTCTATCGACCACAACCTTCTTAAGCTTGATATACTAGGACACGATGATCCGACCATGATAAGGCGACTTGAGGATTTGACGGGACTCGATGCAAAGACAATTCCTCTTGATGACAAGGATGTAATGGAGCTTTTTCATGGAACTGAAATACTTGGGATTAAGCCTGAGGATATAGGTGGAACAAGGCTTGGAACTCTTGGAATACCTGAGTTTGGAACAGAGTTTGCCATGCAGATGTTAATTGACACCAATCCGAAAGCATTTTCTGATTTGGCAAGAATTGCCGGACTGTCACATGGAACTGATGTATGGCTTGGCAATGCGCAGACGCTTATCGCTGAGGGTACATGTGAGCTGTCATCAGCTATATGTACAAGAGATGATATTATGACATATCTTATTTACAGAGGCCTTGAGCCGGGAACTGCATTTAAGATAATGGAGAATGTCCGTAAGGGTATGGTTGCCAAGGGTAAATGCGACAAATGGCAGGAGTGGAAGGCAGAGATGATTGCACATGATGTTCCTGAGTGGTACATCTGGTCATGTGAGAAAATTAAGTATATGTTCCCTAAGGCACACGCTGTTGCGTATGTTATGATGGCATGGAGAATTGCATATTACAAGATTAATTATCCACTTGCATATTACACAGCATTTTTCAGTATAAGGGCATCAGCATTTGATTATAAGCTTATGTGTCAGGGTAAGGAAGCGTTAGAGGCTAATATGGCGGAGTTTATGAAGATAGATAAAAATAAGCAGACTGCCACAGTTAAAGATACTCTTCGTGACATGAAGATTGTTCAGGAGATGTATGCGAGAGGCTTTGAATTTATGCCTATTGATTTATATAAGGCAGATGCGGAGAGATTCAAGATTATAGATGGAAAGATTATGCCAAGCTTTGGCTCGCTGCCAGGCATGGGTGCGAAGGCTGCACAGCAGCTACAGGAGGCGGCTAAGCAGGGACCATTTACATCTAAGGAGGACATAAGAATCCGTGGAAAGGTGTCTAAGACTATTCTTGATGATATGGAGGAGCTTGGACTTTTAAATGACCTGCCTGAGACTAATCAATATGATTTTTTCAGTATGCTGAAATAAAAAAGTTGCTATTTTGCTATAAATATATTAGAATAACACTATATGTTTTAAAGGACGTGAGAGAATGAATAATCAAAATACACAGGATATAGGCATTATCAGAGAAACGATGATTGAAGTGCCGGATATACTGGCACAGGTGTACGAGGCACTCTCTGAGAAGGGCTATAATCCTGTAAGTCAGATAGTGGGATATGTTATGAGTGGAGATCCTACTTATATTACAAGCTACAAGAATGCAAGAAGTCTTATTATGAAGGCGGAGCGAGATGAGATAATAGAGGTACTTCTTGAGAATTATATTGAGACAAGACTTAAGTAATATAGGACATGGGATTGTGGGAGAATAATATTGAGAACGCTTGGATTAGATTATGGAACAAAGACTGTCGGAGTTGCCATAAGTGATGAGGCACAGATTATAGCACAGCCACTTGTGACTATAGAGAGGAAGCATGTCAATAAGCTTAGACAGACATATGCTAAGATAGAGGCTATAATAGATGAGCAGGATGTTGATAGGATAGTGCTTGGATTTCCTAAGAACATGAACAATACAGAGGGAGAACGTGCAGAGGCTACCAGAGCATTTATGGATGATCTGGAGCGTCGTACGGGACTTCCTGTTATTTTGATGGACGAAAGACTGACAACCGTTGAGGCAGACCGTATATTAGAGGAGACGGGAGTTGCAAAAAGCGGAAGAAAAGAGCATATTGATAAGATGGCAGCAGCTATTATTTTACAGAGCTTTCTTGACAGGGAGCATAACGAAAACAAATAGATTTGATTGATATATCTGTACATGATATATGCTACAGATGGAGGATATAGTTGTGGAAGAACAGAACAAGAATGTAAAACCGAATAAGATTGTATTTGAGTCGGAAGACGGTAACGAGGAATTTTATGTGCTGGAGCAGACTATGCTCGGTGGCGTAAATTATATATTAGTAACTGATGATGTGGATAGTGAGGAAGGAGACTTTCTTGTACTTAAGGAAGAAAAGGATAGTGAAGATGGTTTCGTTTCTTATGAAATCCCGGAGGATGATAATGAGCTTAGGTCTGTAATTAAGATATTTGATGAATTACTGGACGATTTTGATTTGGAGGTATAGTTTTGAAGGACAATAACAATAAGCCGGTGAAGATCATTCCATTGGGCGGACTGGAACAGATTGGAATGAATATCACTGCAATAGAGTATGAGGACAGTATCATAGTCATAGACTGTGGACTTGCATTTCCTGAGGATGAAATGCTTGGTATAGATTTGGTTATACCGGATGTTACATACCTTAAGGAGAATGCGGACAAGGTTAAAGGTCTTGTAGTTACTCATGGACATGAGGACCATATAGGTGCGATTCCGTATGTTGAGAATGAGATTAATATGCCTATTTATGCGACAAAGCTTACTATGGGACTTATAGAGCATAAGCTTACTGAGCATAACAACCTTAACAATGTCAGAAGAAAGGTAGTTAAGCATGGTCAGATAATCAATCTTGGCTGTTTTAGAATAGAATTTATAAGAACTAATCATTCGATAGTAGATGCCGCTGCACTTGCTATTTATACACCTGCTGGAATTATTGTCCACACAGGAGATTTTAAAGTAGATTACACACCTGTATTTGGTGAAATGATAGACTTGCCTAGATTTGGAGAGTTGGGTAAGAAGGGTGTTCTTGCACTTATGGCAGATTCAACTAATGTTGAGAGACCGGGATACACACAGTCGGAGAAAACCGTCGGCAAGACCTTCGATAATCTGTTTGCAGATAACAGGGATCACAGAATAATAATTGCTACATTTGCATCTAATGTAGACCGTGTACAGCAGATTATTAATTCAGCATATAAGTATGGCCGTAAGGTTGTGGTTGAGGGACGAAGCATGGTCAATATCATACAGACTGCTTCAGAGCTTGGCTATATCAACATACCTGACAATACACTTATAGAGATTGAGAGAATTAAGAATTATCCTGATGAACAGCTTGTGCTTATCACAACAGGAAGTCAGGGTGAGAATATGGCTGCACTTTCAAGAATAGCAGCAAGTATACATAATAAGATAACAATTAAGCCTGGAGATGTTGTAATATTCTCATCTAACCCTATACCGGGTAACGAGAAGGCTGTATTTAATGTTATAAATGAGCTTGAGATGAAGGGTGCTCATGTTATATTCCAGAACACTCACGTTTCAGGTCATGCATGTCAGGAGGAGCTTAAGCTCATGTATGCGCTTACCAAGCCTAAGTACGCAATCCCTGTACATGGTGAGTACAGACATCTTAAGAGACATGCAGAGCTTGCCTGCGAGATGGGAGTGCCTAAGGAGAATGTCAAGATTTTATCTACAGGCGATGTGCTTGAGATATCAGATGATACATTTAAGGTGACAGGCAGAGTACCGGCGCAGGGTGTACTTGTAGACGGACTTGGAGTTGGAGATGTCGGCAATATAGTTCTTAGAGACAGGCAGCATTTGTCACAGAATGGGCTTATTATAGTGGTTGTAACATTGGAGAAGGACAGCAATCAGCTTATCGCTGGTCCTGATATAGTATCTAGAGGTTTTGTATATGTAAGAGAGTCAGAGACGCTTATGGAGGATTGCAGAGCAGTTGTTCAGGAGGCACTCGATAATTGCTTATACAAGAATGTAACCGATTGGGGCAAGATTAAGAACAGCATCAAAGATTCCCTTGGTGAATTTTTGTGGAAGAGAACTAAGAGAAGTCCTATGATTTTGCCTATTATTACAGAGGTATAACTATGATAGAAGTAATCAATGAAAGCAAACGACTGAATCAGAGAATAAAAGAAACTGAAGAATATAAAAATTACCTGAATACAAAACAGGCATTATGTGATAATATAGACCTGTGTAATCGCCTGAAGGAGTTTCGTGCCAGAAATTATGAATTACAGAACAGGCAGGGAGTTAATCCTTTTGATGAGGTAAATGACCTTGTAAGGGAATATGATGAGGTTTTACATAATTCAGTTGTGAGTGAGTTCTTAAGAGCTGAACAGAAGATATGTAAGCTGATGCAGCGCGTTTACAATTCAATTTCGGAAGGATTGGAGTTTGATTATCTAAAATGAGTAATACTAAGAAGAAAAAGAGAAAAAATGCAGATGAAGTTGCAAGAAAAACCTTTAAGCGTTCTTCAAGATTTGCTTTCGGTTTATTGATTAACGTAATTATTGTATTTCTTGCAGTAAAGATATTCTCAGGAGCCTTTAATTTTGCATATGGAGTATTCGGGAATGTAGCACTTGATCCTATGGATAAGGAGTATAAGCTTATAGAGATTACAGCAGATACATCTATTCTGGACATAGGAGATGCATTAGAGAAGGGTGCAATTATTGAGAATAAATATGTCTTTTATTTTAAGGTTAAGGTTAAAGGCTATGGAGATAAGATAGTAGCCGGCAAATACGGCTTGTCTCCATCTATGACATATGACGATATACTTACAACCATCTGTCATATAGGGGAAGATGAAGAGGAGGAATAGAGCTTGGATAAGAGTGAGAGAATTTCCTCATTTATCAGATCTTATATACATGATGACGAGGGAATTTTAGGTGAGATATACGCAGATGCGGTATCAAGAGGAGTTCCTGTCATAAGACCAGAGACCAGAGAATTTATCAAGACACAGATTATGCTTGCTAAGCCTGCCAATGTTCTTGAGATAGGAACAGCGGTAGGCTATTCTGCACTATACATGATAGGTCATATGCCTGCTGATGGACATATAACTACGATAGAATTATCTGCTGAGAGAGCTTCGGAAGCAAGAAGGAATATTGCCTTATGTGGCAGAGATAAGCAGATAGAGGTATGCGAAGGAGATGCCGCAGAGGTTTTAAAGAAGCTTGATGGAAGCTATGACATGGCATTTGTGGATGCTGCAAAAGGGCAGTACATGGTATATCTTCCGGAGGTTATGCGGCTTGTCAGAGCAGGAGGAGTTATAATCTCAGATAATATTCTTCAGGAGGGCGAGGTATTAGAGTCGCATTTTACGGTTGCCAAGCGTGACAGGACTATACATGACAGAATGAGAGAATATATATATGAGCTTATGAATAACGGGGAGCTTGCAACGTCCATAATTCCTGTAGGAGATGGAGTTGCTGTATCTGTCAGATTATAAATAAAGAGGATTAATGCTATGAATAACAAAACAAAGAAACCGGAGCTGCTTATTCCGGCGGGAAGCTTAGAGGTGCTTAAGGTAGCAGTCGATTATGGTGCTGATGCTGTATATATAGGAGGACAGAAGTTTGGACTTAGAGCCAAGGCTGATAATTTCTCTCTTGAGGAGATGAATGAGGCTGCTGACTATGTTCATGCAGCGGGGGCTAAGCTTTATGTGACTGTCAATATATTTGCACATAACGATGATATAGAGGGAATAAAGAAGTATTTCAGTGATATAAGAGAGGCTGGACTTGCTGAGAAGATAGACGCATTTATTATATCTGATCCGGGTATTTTTATGCTCGCTGAGGAGATGCTTCCGGAGATAGAGAGACATGTGAGTACACAGGCTAATAACACGAACTATCTTATATATAAGTTCTGGCATGATATGGGGGCAACAAGAGTTGTTGCTGCCCGTGAGCTGTCGTTAAAGGAGCTTAAGACAATTCGTGAGAATATACCTGATGATATGGAAATTGAGGCATTTATGCATGGAGCTATGTGCATATCTTATTCGGGAAGATGTCTGCTAAGCAGTTACTTTACAGGTCGTGATGCAAATAAGGGTGCGTGTACACATCCTTGCAGATGGAAGTATGCTGTAGTTGAGGAGAAGAGACCGGGAGAGTATCTTCCTGTTGAGGAGGATGACAGAGGAACGTATATCTTCAACTCAAAGGATTTATGCATGATACATTATATTCCGGAGATGATAGATGCGGGTATAGACTCATTTAAGGTTGAGGGAAGAATGAAAACTGCCCTGTACGTTGCTGCTGTGACAAGAACCTACAGACAGGCTATAGATGATTACTATAAATCAGAGGAGCTTTACAGAAGCAGACAGGACTATTATGATGAGGAAATTTCAGCCTGCACCTACAGGCAGTTTACAACGGGCTTTTATTTTGGAAAGCCGGATACAGATTCACAGATATATGATAGCAATACCTATGTAAGAAATTACACTTATCTTGGACTGGTTGAGAATATCACTGATGACGGACTTATAGTTATACATCAGAAGAACAAATTCCTTGTCGGAGATGAGATATGCGTCATGTTATTTGATGGAGCGAATAAGATGGCTAAGGTTTCAGGTATATTTGATGAGAAGATGATGCCTATGGAATCAGCTCCTCATCCAAAACAACTCCTCTATATAAAGCTGGATAATATAGAAGATATAAAACCTGGCATGATTATGAGATCAAAGCACTGCGAAGCTTAAGCAGTGCTTTTTTTTCTATTCGTGAGACATATGAGCGCGATATGTTTAATTTTTTGGCGATGTCCTTCTGTGTCATCTCATCACTGTGAAATAATCCGTATCTCAGGGTTAAAACTACCTGTTCACGTTTATCAAGAACCTTGAAAAACACATCGGAAATATGCTTGATGTGGTCTGACACAATGATGTCCTGCAATATATTTTCGTCATCGACACTGATTATATCCATGAGGCTTATTTCGTTTCCTTCCTTGTCGGTGCCTATAGGCTCATACAGGGAAACCTCTCTTGCCTCCTTGCGCTCCTGCCTGAGCCTCATTAACAGCTCATTTTCAATACACCTTGAGGCGTATGTCACAAGCCTGCTCCCCTTGGATTCGTTATATGTGTTGATGGCTTTGATAAGCCCTATCGTTCCAATGGATATGAGGTCCTCTGTGCTTCGGTTTGCGGTCTGGTATTTTTTAACAATGTGTGCAACAAGACGGAGATTATATTCTACGAGTGTATTGCGCGCATTAAGGTCACCCTGCCTTGCAAGAGCCAGATAATGAGCTTCCTCTTCCTGTGATAGTGGATGCTTAAAGGTCTGCAAACTTTTGACCTCACAATCCCTCTTTGTATATGATATGATGAGAGGGTGGAAAAAGTGCTTTTCCACAAAAAATGCTTATGAAAATGCCTGATAAAAATGATAAATATATATTGACTTATTGATATAATTATGCTAGTTTATTGTCAAAGCATATTTTTCATCATTTAGTCTTTGCTTTTGGCAGGGCTGTCATTTTGATTGATAATTCTAATAATCTATGAAAATTCGTGCTTTTAATACTCATTAAAAATTTAAGAGCAGGGGTTTTCTTGGGAACTATATGGAATCTGATGATGAAGATGAACATGCCTACAGAGGATGCACAGGATTGTATGAGAGAGTT
>CAVELH010000023.1:0-21745 GCA_963616385.1 bacterium
CCTGTATGTAGACGTTGCTCACACATATAACGTAACTCCATCGAGAGTTGAACGAAATATCCGTCATGCCATAGGAACAGGCTGGCGATACGGAAATGTTGATTATATAAATGCAATATTTCACAACAGTATAAATCCCCAAAGAGGTGTTCCCACCAACCTTCAATTCTTTTCTACAGTGTATTATTACATAAACAGAGACAGACTATAGTCTGTCTCACCCCTATCTGTATTGTTCTGACAATCGCTTTATCTCATCATGTACCTTAGAGACAACCGCAGGCGGCTCAACTATCTTAGCCCCATCACCTAATGCCATAACCCAATGTATAAATTGTAGGCTTACTGAGACATCGACATTCACCGTGAAATGCGAATCATCATATGGTATCATAAACACATTTCTTCCAAACCTGTCTATAATTGCACCTGCCAAATTGTTATCACATAAAATCTTTACAGTCTGTTCTTCTCCGGCATACATGCCAAACATCTTGCCTGCATATATACCCATATCAAATTGTCCAAAGCATTCCCGTCCCTCTCGCTTATCGGAAACCTCGCTTATATGTAACATCTTGTCAACCCTGAAATGCTTTATCTTCTCCGCTTCGCTGTCATATGAGACAAGATAGTAATTCTCGTTATCCCACGAAAGAGCCCAAGGACTTACCTGATAAAATCTGCCATCATGCCTTAACTCCTGCTGCTTTTTGACATTCCACTGAAAATACTGGAACTTAATCTGACTGTTTGTAGCTATAGCAAGATGAATCTTATCCACATTATAATATATACTTTCATTCATGGTCTTAATACGACCTGACACATATACCTGTCTCTGTAGCTTAGTCGCGTCATATTTGCTAGCCAGTCCCTCAAGCTTCCTGATAAGCTCATTTGACTTCTTGGCTGTTATAAACTTAGCTGACTGAACTGTATCAACCAATAGCTGTAGCTCAGCTATCTCAAACGGCCTGCTTGCAACATGATAGTAATAAGTCCTGTTCTTCTGCTCACCGATAATATCTAAGCCATACTGTTTAAGTGTTTCTATGTCATTATAAATGCTTTTTCTCTCAGCAGATATATCATACTTCTCAAGCTCTGCCAATATATCTACCATAGATATCGCATGCTCTTCATCTGTATTATCGAGCAGTATCTTCATCAAATATACAATTTTTAGCTTCTGATTTGAGCTTTTCGGCATTACATACTCCTATATACTATAGCTTTATCTGTGACAGCACTCTGCCAATCTTGTCATTGATAACTATATCTGCATATTGGTCTCTAGGTGTCTTAGCCATGTTAATTACAACAAGGTACTTTCCATGGAAATAATCTATAAGACCTGCTGCCGGATAGACAGCAAGAGATGTACCACCTATTATAAGCATATCCGCCTTTGATATATGCTTTATCGTCTCTGTAAGAGTTTTCTGATCAAGCCCTTCCTCATATAAAACAACATCTGGCTTAACCATTCCGCCACATTCATCACATCTAGGCACACCGTCTGACTCTTTAACATACTTAAGGTCAAAAGACTTACCACATTTCATACAATAATTTCTATGCACTGAACCGTGAAGCTCTAATACTGTCTTACTTCCAGCTGCCTGATGTAAACCATCTATATTCTGTGTCACAACCGCCTTAACCTTACCGGCAGACTCTAATTCTGCAAGCTTCTTATGGGCGTCATTAGGAAGTGCATCTGTATATAGCATCTTATCCTTGTAGAACTCATAGAATTCCTCTGGTCTGCTCATAAAAAATGAATGACTTATAATTGTCTCAGGTGGATACTTGTACTTCTGATTGTACAGACCATCGACGCTTCTGAAATCCGGTATTCCACTCTCAGTCGATACACCTGCCCCACCAAAAAATACTATGTAATTACATTCCTTAACAGCCTGATTCAGCTTCTCAATATTAAGACTATTCTCATTTTCCATAGCTACTTACCCTTCTGAACATCTAAAACTGCATTACCCTTAAATGAATATTCAACACCCTCTATATCAGTGAGAGTTATCGTGACAGAATGTTCTCCCACTGAAAGCTCTGCACAATCTATAGACGGATTAATATCCTTAACCTCAATGCCCTCTATTATATGAGAGAGTCCTGATACATTTACTCCATATCCCTCTGACAGAGACAATGTGTATGTATATCCCTCCTGCTTATTGTTAAGTGTAATGTCCTTAGTTGTAAGAGTAATGGTTTTCTCCTCCATCTTCTCTATGGCAACATTGACAACCACATCTCCACTGGTATCTGCAACGATTACACCATCAGGAAGATATTTATTAAGATTAATTGTTGTCTGTAAATCCTCATTCATGCCACTTACAGATATATCATTTATATCTATTGAGTCAATTTTCTCTACCTCATCCTGTGGACCTGCTATAACAACAGTCTGTGGCTGATACTGAACCTCAGCTATAGCATAGCCATCCTCAGGCTTACCCTTCACGTCAACATTGACATTGACTGTCTTTTCAGGATAAATCTTTACACTTATATTAACAGTATCATGATTTATCGTTATCTTGTCATTAGATATAACCTCTCCATAAGCGTCATACAACTTGATATCACCCGTACTGTTAAACTCCGAATTCTTATCTGCAACACTTATTGTAGTCTCAACAGAAACAATCTTATTGACTGCACTCTTAGGGCCTTCAACAGTGACAATATTAGGTGATGCGACTGTCTCACACACAGCATAATCATCACTCGGATTCCCCTGAACATTCACATATACAGGAAACTGCATTGATACCTTATCCTCCAGAATAAGCTTCATAACATTGTCAACGCAGGTTATTGATATATCATTCTTAAGTGACTGGTCTACCGGCTCAACATTAATCTGAACTGCATTGGTAATAGACATAGATGATAAATCAGCAGTAGCCATAAAATCTGAGGCAGATAGCTGAGTTACAACAGAACGTCTGCCTTTGACTATTATGTCAACCGTATCACCCTTCTCTACGTCATAGACCTGGTCTAATTCGTCAAGTACGTCACCATTCAGCTTAGTAACAGGTATATCATCTATCTCCACCGTCATAGTGTAATCTGATATATTCATTACAACCAGCCATAATATAATAGCGCAGACTACTGATAATATTTTCAAAGGGAAATTATTTAGAAATGTTTTTTTCACTCTTCTTCCCTCCTCTTCTTCTGGCACGTCTTGATTCAGTCGGCTTAACCTGAAGTGTCATAAGCTGCTTCTTAAGTGACTCAGCATCAAGGTTTCTATATAATATACCTGATTTAGCCACAGATATCGTACCATTCTCCTCAGACACAACTATGGTCATGCTATCAGAAACCTCGCTGATACCGACAGCAGCTCTGTGTCTTGTTCCAAGGTCTTTATTCAAATCATTTCTCCCTGTAAGCGGAAGATAGCAGGTAGCTGCAACTACACGATTATTTCTGATGATAACAGCTCCATCATGCAAAGGTGTATTGTGCTCAAAGATATTCTCAATGAGCTGTTTAGATATAGCCGCATCAATAGATATTCCCGTACTCTCATACTCTCCTAATGCAACATCCTGCTCAATTACGATAAGTGCTCCTGTCTTATTTTTACTCATATCAGTGGCAGCCGCAGTTATCTCCTGTATGGTCTGGTCATTAACTCTGGAATTCTTATCTCCCTTGTCATCACGAGTAAGTACATCTGATATAATGTTCTTACGTCCGAGCTCCTCTAACGCACGTCTAAGCTCAGGCTGGAACAATATAATAACAGCTATAATACCGACATTTATGGCATTCTTAACTATCCAGAGTATAGTATTTAATTGGAAAAGTGCCGCAAATGCAGTAAAAATCAAGAATACAACCATACCCTTAAACAATGTCCACGCTCTGGTCTTTTTAAACCAGAGAATTACATGGTACAAAAGGTATGATAAGATAATTATCTCTATTATATCCGTAACTGATATGTGCGGAACATAGAACCAGTCAAAGCTGGTACTTAATGATGCTAATAACCTCTTCAAGAGCCCACCCCATTAATCTGTTATTTATCTGTTCGCCTTAGTATTGATTTTCTTTTTTGCTTCCTGTGCCACAGCCTTTTTATTAGTCTGTGTTTCTGCTTTCTTTTTACCCATGTTGTATTTTGGTATAGCCTTAACATAGTAATAGAAATCATCATCCTCAAACTGCACTGACTCTTTCTTGGAATAATCTGCAACTCTCTTACATACCTGTACAAACAATGCAATCACTATTCCTATCAAAGAGCCTGTAAGTACACTTACTGCCGATATATCTGCACCTACAGCAGAATTGACAATCATAGAGAAAAGTATATTACATACTCCACCTACTCCTATGGCAACATACCATGAGTAATCAAATGGCAGCTTGTAGATAATAGATGCAAGCAATATAACTATTGCTGCTGATATAATAAGTGCAAGAACTGTCTTATTCTTAACAACCTCATCAACTATGTACTTGTATGACTGGAATTCCTCGTCATCAAGCATCTTACCATCAACTATATCTCTTACATGTATTGCAAAGTAGTATAATAATACACCAAATGCTGTAGGAACTATTCCTGAAGCACCTGCAAATATCATAACTACAAGTGGTACTGCATAATACATCTTAAGCATCATCATAATAGGTACAAACGCAAGTACCCATGCACACTTAGGAAACATACGCATATACATGCAGTATATTAAAATGAATAATACCAGACACATTATGCCAAGCTCCATGGATATACCAAGTACATTCACCAATACAACCACTCCACCAAGCAATACTACTACTGTGTCTGATGTAAGGGCACATATAACTGCAAGCAAAAATACAACTATTCCCTTCTCAAACAGACCTGAATATCCGTACATTGAATTGATTGAAAAGAAAACAATAAAGGCTGCAACAAAACGTATTACAGGTGTTGTTATCTCATCATATTTTCTTAAAAAATCTCTTATGGCATCTCTAACTGTCAACAATCCTGTCATTTATCTATTGCTCCCTTCGTTATTACCTGTGTTATTATATGTATGATTCTGACGCTGCATCTGCTGCATACGCTCATTTCTAAGCTTCTCCATCTGTTCTCTCTCAAGTTGCTTTCTTCTCTCCTGAATACGCCTTCTGTCCTCCTCAGCCTGTCTCTGTTGTCTTAGCTTCTCCTCGTTCTGCATGGCAATTCTTTCGTTACGCTTCTTAACATTCTCTATTATCTCTGCTTCTTTTCTCCTCTCCTCGGCTGCCTCGCGCTGTTTGACAATCTCCGAACGGTTCACTTTCGTCTTTGGCTTAGAATTAGTGTTCTTAGATTCACCTGACTTACCCTGTGCTAAATCCATATTAACCCTTGATCCTTTAGCTACCTTGCCTCTGTGCATTGGTCCGCCTTCAAGCTCAATCAAATCCCTTAAATTAGAGTTATACTCAACAAGACCTTTTTTAGCCTTAATGTATCTGTAGCGATATATTACTGATGAAATAAGATAGTACACTATGCAGAAAGCTGCATATGCACCAAGAATCTTATACATCAAATCGAAGTAATCTATATCATTAACCTTAGCAAGTAAATCATCAAATGACATAAATATATATGCAGCAATTATAACCCAATATGCCACAGTTGCCGCTACCCATGTCTTTAATACATTGTATCTGACATAGTCATTTTCATAATATTTACTCATGACAAGATTGCGTCCATTCTCATGTTTCTCGTAGATGGCAAGCTTTGTCATAAGTGCAACCTTATTCTCATCTATCACAACCATACCTCTTTTCAGGTCACGCAAGCTGCGTGTCCGGCTCTTTTAACTTAGCCAATATGCATAGTGATACATACTGACATACACTTGTCATTATAACCCGATATCACTCTATATTTCAAGACCTTTCTTATATGTAAAATTATGTGAAATAATAGATATCTCTTAAGCCTGCAATAAACCGTATAAATTAACTAAGGCCACCTATATAAAGGTGACCTTAATAAAAGTATATCTATATAATTGTATCAAAGCCTAGAATAAAGGCTCCTTAAGTATAGCTGTTCCAATACCCTTTTCTGTGAAGAACTCAAGCAACAGACAATGCTCCACACGACCATCAAGCATATGTACTCTTGAAACACCATTCTTCATTGCCTCAATACAGTTAGTGAGCTTAGGAAGCATACCTCCACCGACAACACCATTGTCGATAAATTCCTGTGCCTCATTTATATCCATCTCTGAGATAAGTGTGCTCTTGTCTGACGGATCTACGAACACTCCCTCTATATCAGTTAAGAATACAAGCTTTTCTGCATTTACTGCTGTTGCAACTGCACATGCTGCGTCATCTGCATTAATGTTATATCCGTGGTAGTCCTCCTCGCCAAGACCAATAGGAGCTATAACCGGTATAAAATCATTAGCTATAAGGGTATCAAGTATCTGGCTGTCAGCAGACACAACCTCACCTACATAGCCTATGTCCTTGCCGCCTGAAAGCTTCTTTTTAACCTTGAGAAGTCCAGCGTCCTTACCGCTTATACCCACTGCCTTAAGGCCAAGCTTCTGCATCATGCTTACAAGGCTCTTGTTTACCTTAGATAATACCATCTCTGCAACATCTAAGGTCTCTGCGTCAGTAACACGAAGTCCATTTACAAACTCTGACTCCTTACCAATCTTCTTAAGCCATGCACTTATTTCCTTACCGCCACCATGAACGATAATAGGCTCCATACCGATAAGCTTAAGTAATGCAACATCCTTAATTACATTATACTTGAGGTTGTCATCAACCATGGCGCTTCCGCCATACTTAACTACTACCTTCTTGCCATTAAATTTCTGTATATAAGGCAATGCCTCTATAAGAGTCTGAGCCTTGCCAAGTATCATTTCCATTGATTCATTATTAACCATACTATTCTTCCTTTCTCATAATACTATGAACGATAATCTGCGTTTATTTTAACATAATCATATGTAAGGTCACAACCCCATGCTGTTGCCTTTGCCTCTCCAAGCTTAATATCTGCTGTTGCAACGACAACCTCCGGTGATAAAATCTCTGTTGCCCTGTCCTCATCAAATGCAGTTGCCTTTCCATTTTCTACAAGCTTTATACTGCCATTTTCACTTGATATTGTAATATCAACCTTATCAGGCTCAAACTCTGCTCCTGAATAACCCATAGCACATAGGATTCTTCCCCAGTTAGCATCCTTACCATATATAGCACATTTGGTAAGATTAGAAGTAACTATTGATTTGGCAAGTATCTTGGCTGTGTTTACATCAGGTGCTCCAACAACATTTACCTCAAACAATCTTGTTGCGCCCTCTCCATCAGAAGCTATCTGCTTAGCGAGATACTCGTTTACTGCATATAATGCATCCTTAAATGTATTATAATCGTCATTCTCCTCTGATATAAGCTCATTTCCTGCAAGACCATTAGCCATCACAAGGACTGTATCGTTAGTTGAGGTATCGCCATCTACAGAAACCATATTAAATGTGTCCTCGATAGTTGCTCTTAATGTCTTCTGAAGAAGCGGTTGCTCAATCGCAGCATCTGTAGTTATAAATCCAAGCATTGTTCCCATATTAGGGTGAATCATTCCTGAGCCCTTGCACATAGCACCTATATGTGCCACCTTGCCGCCTATCTCAAATTCATATGCTATCTCTTTTTTATGTGTATCTGTTGTAAGGATTGCTGTCGCAGCGTCTATTGCAGCCTCTCTGCTGTCGCTTATCGAATCCTTAAGCATACCTATTCCAGACTCTATAATGTCCATAGGAAGTGTGAAGCCTATAACACCTGTAGATGCAACAAGCACCTTATCCTCATCAACGCCAAGTGCCTCACCGGCAAGCTTAGCTGTTTTCTTGGCATCCTCATATCCGGCAGCTCCGGTACATGCATTTGCTATACCACTGTTTACAACTACTGCCTGTGCAACGCCTACTGTCTCAACCAGATTCTTATCCCACATTACTGGAGCGGCCTTAACAATATTTCTTGTAAATGTTCCTGCTACAGCAGCCGGTACAAGAGAATATATCATAGCCATATCCTTGTTAGTCTTTCCAGCCTTGATTCCGGCTCTTAAGCCAGCCGCCTTATATCCCTTTGGTGTAGTAACACCGCCATCCATCTTCTTCATGTTATCTCCTCCTTTTTTATGGGAACATTGGAGGCATCATAAGTCCCTCATTCTCAGGTAATCCCATAATAAGATTCATGTTCTGAACCGCCTGACCGGCAGCACCCTTAACCAGATTATCCATAGCACCCATGGCTACGACTCTCTTTGTTCTAGGATCTATCACAAAATTAATATCTACATAATTGCTTCCCTCAACCCATCTTGTCTCAGGACATACTCCCTTGTTAAGTACACGGATAAATGTCTCATCGCCATAATACTTATCATATACAGTCTTTATATCCTCATATGAATAATCCTTAACAAGATTAGCATAAGCTGTAACAAGTATTCCTCTGTTCATAGGAACAAGGTGAGGAGTAAAATTAATTGTAAGAGGAGTTCCATCATATGCATAACCAAGCTGCTCCTCTATCTCAGGTGTATGTCTGTGTGTAGTTACACCATAAGCCTTTATGCTCTCATTAACCTCACAATAAAGGTTTGCAACCTTAGCACCTCGTCCT
Source organism: bacterium (assembly GCA_963616385.1). Lineage (GTDB taxonomy): Bacteria > Bacillota > Clostridia > Lachnospirales > Lachnospiraceae > Coprococcus_C. The sequence continues at coordinate 8,728 of CAVELH010000023.1, forward strand.
GCACCTGATGTACCCGACTTAGCATCCACAATAATTGTATTAACATCAACCATACGCTCCTTTACAAGTGGATATAATGAAAGGATTGAGCAGGTTGTATAGCAGCCCGGATTGGCAATAAGTCTTGCCTTCCTGATATCCTCTCTGTTAATCTCGCATAAGCCATATACAGCCTCATCTATAAACTGTGGGCTCTTATGCTCAATCTTGTACCACTTCTCATAAGTAGCAACATCCTTTATTCTGAAATCCGCTGATAAATCTACTATCTTGGTATCTGATAAAATCTTCTCATTAACAAGAGATGCACATAAGCCCTGTGGTGTAGCTGTAAATATTACATCTGCCTTCTTAGAAAGCTCATCCATGTTGTCATCCATGCACTTGGCATCTACGAGCTCAAACATGTTTCCGTATACATCTGAATAATTCTTATCTATGTAGCTTCTTGAACCGTACCACACAATCTCTGCATCCTTGTGTGCAAGTAATATTCTCACAAGCTCCTGTCCTGCATATCCGGTAGAGCCAATTATACCAACCTTTACCATGTTTTATCCCTCTTTTCACAAAAACTATGTCTGATTATACATCCATCAAATAAAATATGCAATATATTCTTGAAAAAAGCTTATATTTTTTGTATTTTATTCATTATTATTGTATATTATTCATTTATAATGTATAAAATATATAATTTTGTATTGCATATTCCATTTCCAAGGGTTATACTATTTCTAGTCAATTTATGACAAAATATAAATGAACGGTCATAAATCAGCCCATTATCCATGCGGCTGTATATTTAAGGAGGTTAATATGAAAGAAAAAGTTATACTTGCTTACTCAGGCGGACTTGACACAACAGCTATTATTCCTTGGCTTAAGGAAACCTATAACTTCGATGTTGTCTGTGTTTGTATCGATGTTGGACAGGAAAGCGAGCTTGAAGGTCTTGATGAGAGAGCAAAATATTCAGGTGCCGAGAAATTATATATTCTCGATGTAGTTGATGAATTCTGTGATGAGTATATCGTTCCTGGTGTACAGGCTAACGCAACATACGAGAACAAGTACCTTCTCGGAACATCATTTGCAAGACCTCTTATCGCTAAGAAATTAGTTGAGATTGCAAGAAAAGAGGGAGCAACAACTATCTGCCACGGAGCAACAGGAAAGGGTAACGATCAGGTTCGTTTCGAGATTAACATCAAGGCACTTGCACCTGACCTTAGAGTTATTGCTACATGGAGACAGCCAGAATGGACAATGCAGTCAAGAGAGGATGAGATTGAATTCTGTAAGGCACATGGTATCGACCTTCCATTTGATGTTTCAACATCATACAGCCGTGACAGAAATATCTGGCATATAAGCCATGAGGGACTTGAGCTTGAGGATCCTTCACTTGAGCCTAACTGGGATCACCTTCTTGTTCTTGGAACATATCCTGAGAAGGCACCTGATGAGGCAGAATATGTTACACTTAATTTCGTAAAGGGTGTACCAACAGCCGTTAACGGCAAGGAGATGAAGGTATCAGATATCATCCGTGAGCTCAACCGTCTTGGTGGAAAGCATGGTGTAGGTATCGTTGATATAGTTGAGAACAGAGTTGTAGGTATGAAGTCTCGTGGTGTTTATGAGACACCAGGTGGAACAATCCTTATGGAGGCTCACAAGCAGCTTGAGGAATTAATACTTGACAGAGATACAATGGCTTACAAGAAGCTTGTTTCTGATAAATTTGCAGATATGATTTATGAAGGCAAGTGGTTCTGTCCTCTTCGTGAGGCACTTCAGGCATTTATTGAGAGCACACAGGAGCGTGTTACAGGCGAGGTTAAATTCAAGCTCTACAAGGGTAACATCATCAAGGCTGGAACAACTTCTCCATACTCACTCTACTCAGAAGAGCTTGCAAGCTTCACAACTGGTGACTTGTATGACCACAAGGACGCTGAAGGATTTATCCACTTATTTGGATTATCTATGAAGGTTCGTGCAATGCTCGACCAGAAGCGTGAGAAGAACAACAATAAATAAGCTACAAGCGACACAATAAAATAACCGGCACACCAAGATTAGAAACAATCTGGTGTGCCGGTTATTTTATTATACTTAATCTGAATTATACTTCACTAATTGTGTGTATTAACTAAATTGATTGTGCGTATTATGTCAATTTAGAAGAATACATGGTTACCAATAATTGTGAATGATGACAGGTTTCCAGTATTTACATTAGAAACAGGTCTGAACTGTGTATAGCTTCCAATGTTATTATTACCGGCAAGAGCATCTCTTGCAGCCTGTAAGCAGCTTGCCTGTGCTCCGTTCTGTACATAATAATTGAACGATGATGTTCCAACTACTGAGAACTGTCCTGGTGCGTAACATACATCACTCATTGTGCTGCCATATGCACCTGACAAATATCTGTTAAGAATTACATTAGCTACTGCTAGCTGTCCCTCGTAAGACTCGCCACCACACTCCAATGTCATAACGCTTGCCATGAGGTTAATATCTGCATCACTTAATGTTATAGAATCTCTTGTAGTTGTTCCTACTGTTGTGCTGTTATTAGCAGGTGCCTCTGTCGTAGGCTGCTCTGTTGTTGGCTGTTCTGTTGTAGCCTTCTCTGTTGTAGTAGTCTTATCTGCTGAAGGCTGCTCTGTAGTTGTACTCTGCTTCTTATTATCAGATGATTCTGTTTCAGTCTTATCTGAAGCTGTATCGCTATCTGTCACATTGGCAGCAATATATGCCAAAGCGTCATCTCCTGTAAGTACATATTCAGACTTAACATATCCTGTAATGTCATATACATTGATATTTAACCACTCACCTTCGTCTGAGAGAACATCTCCTGTATCATTTAATGAAAGTGAACCTACCATAGCTGAATCTGTAGTTGCAGCTTCACGTACAAATATTCCATCCTCAGCGATAACTACAAATGGTACCTTCTTGGACTCAGCAACAACCTGTGTATCATTAGGCTGTATATCTGTCTGTGTATCAGTATCAAGACTTGCAACAAGCATACTTACTGAGCCAGGGTTCATCGAAGTCATCTTGCTTATGTTAATCTCATAACCTGTGTCATCTGCCTGAGCTACTGCTACTTCCTCATTGTCAGACTTACCTGATCCAACCACAGCAGTTACACCGCTTATTGCAGCTACCATTGTGAATATTATAGTAAGTGCTAAAATATTCCTCACTATGTATCTGCCATTAAAGACATATTTAATCATATACATCCAAAAATTATGTAATTTTAATCTAGTTCTTTTACTCATTTGTTACAACCGCCTTGTAAAATGTTTTAAATCCAATTACAAATTATTACATTTTTGTTACAAAAACATTTTAACATTTTACATATATTGTGTCAACAGTTGTTTTGTCTTCGGCAAATTTCCGTCATATAAACAGTCAATTTTCTGGCATATAATCGTTGACACAGCGTTTAATAATATAATATCCGAGATTGGTGACTGACTCTATTACAGGACCGCTTCCGCTTATTGCTCCGAGCAGCAGCACTAAATTCGTGCTTCGCACTCATTAAGTGCCGGCTGTCGCAAACGTCCCTGCATAGAGTCAGTCACCAATCCCGGACGTTATACTATTAAAGGCTGTGCCAAATATTTCTTCAATCACTTTTTGTATCTATATAATATGCTATATTTTTCTTATATCCACCTTTTATTTAACCTTTAACTTCCATTCATTGTATTTAAGTATACTGCTTTTGCAGTCCTCCACTTCACCATCAACATTCATCATCCAAGTATTAAGATAGTCCAAATAATCCAGTGATACATTTACCACAAATTTTGCAATGGCTGCCAAAGCATTTATTCCGTCCTTAGCAAATACTCCATATTCCACCTCATCTATGCCATACTTCTTAGCGTGTTCCCTCATAGGAGCAAGCAGTTCATCCGTGGTGTGGCCTGCTTCCATCACCCTATCTTCATTAAAATCAAAGGTCAGTGTTACCATATCTATTCCTCCAATCATATTGATAATATACCTATCAGATACAAATAATATATCACATTTCAAAAAGATAACATAAATGTGCAAATTATATTTTTTGCCATAATATATTCTAAAAAGTACAATAATTTCACACATACTGTCTACAAAATAAAAAAGGAACGTCCCTTTGGGGGTTCGTTCCTTACAATTCTTCTATATATGTATCTTTATAATTATGTTTATAACGTAACTTCTTAAACCATCCTCTCATTCCTTTTTGTACTAAACATGCCCGACATACATCATTTTTATATTTCTTTATTCTGACATAAATGGGTACATTTAACTTTGCTGCAGCACAAATTCTATGTCTTCCTCCATCCGTATCATAATGTCCACATCCATATTTATATATTGTAATCGGCTCCAATTCCTTTTGATATCCATTTTCAATAATTCTTTTCATAATTCTCGGACAATAGTCTTTATCATATTTTTCAATGAATCCATTATATGATTTTAAATTATTTACATATGACTTATTTACATAGCACTCACCACAATATAATTTGGAGCAACCATATTTTCCCAATTCCAGACAGAATAATTTTCCATGCGGATAAAATTTTTCATATTTCCAATCGTCATAATACAATGCTGCAACACCTCATTATTTATAAAAGACTCTATTTCCATATACATAATACAATATGAAACATATAGATTTCGGTAACCGATAACTTTCCAGTCCTTTTTTCAATAATATCCAAAATTTCTCTTCTAACGTTTTCTGCTCTATGCTCCTTAGCTGCATCTAAAGCATTTATTATACATGATATTTGCCTTATTGTAAGTATTTTTTCCTTGATAAAATAAATATCTAAATGTTTTGAACGAATTATATCCGTAGAACCATCGATAATCTCTATTAGTTTCTCAATATTTTTAAATATATCTTTGCCCTCAGTTAAGATTTCTTTTATATATTCTGCTGTAGGAAAACTCCTTATATATTTTATTTTCTTTAAATGAATACTTAATACCTCAACCAATAATAGACCTGCTAACAAGTATATTACAATATTTTGCATTAATTTCCTGCCTCCTATTTTATATCTATAGTCATTTATTATCAATTTTCACATCAAAAAAGGAACGTACCAATAAATACGTTCCTCTGGTCTTTCTATATTTACTTTTTATTCCCAGTAGCCTTCCTTAACAAGCTTCCTTTCATAATGCCCCTCTTCAGGCCAGTTGACTGTGGTTGTTCCGACCTGTACATCATAGTATTCCGTATAACAACTATAACAATTAGTGCCTACTGTAGTGAAATGGTTAGTTACTTCATTCTGTGTATACAATATTGTTCCACATTGTCTACATACCTCTCTACTTTTCGTTTCATACTGAGGTATTTCCTCTGTCCATGCTGCCTTATCTACAACCCATACCTGCTCGTATACCGGAGGATGCCAAGTCTGTCCTGCGTGGCTTCCAGAGTTACCTCCTGCGGATGAGCCGCCATTACCTGAACCAGTGTTACCTGTAGGAGCTGGTGTCTGGCTGTTACCTGCTACTGATGTCGTTATATTGCTTCCTGATGTTGTAGGTGTATTAACACCTGTTATCTGTGTATTTGAACCACTGTTGCCGGATGATGCTGCCGGTGTCTGTGGGTTATTTCCTGTATTACTGCCTGTAGATGAGATACCTGATGTATTATCATCAGCTTCAGCAATGATTACCTCTTCTTCTGCCGGTAATTCACCACAATTATTAAGATATCCTGTACCAACTGCCAGAAGTATATTTTTTTGAATATCATCATTATCTGTATTATCTGAAGCTATCTGTTCTGTAAGCTGTTCCGTAGCAAGCTTATATTCTGTTGTATTTGCTCTGCTCTCAGTAACCAGTAGTCTGTCTCTGAATGTATAACCAACAAATCCAGTTGTAAGTAAGGCTGCAACTGCCACTGTTCCAACTACTATCTTAGTTCTCTTCTGCATACTAATCTCCCCTTCCAATTAATTAATACATTGTACATTTTATTTAAAATGATTTTACTACACTTTTAATCATTTGTACAATGTTAAAATTAACTTTTTACATTAACTGCACATTTGTAGTATCGGGTGGCAAGCATGGGTTTTCTGCACATTGTGCAAAAGTCAGAATATATAAGACATACATTTTTTGTCGTATTCTTTAACAGCATATTGTTCGACATTGATTTTAACCTCCTCTATACCATACAAACATGATACCACATTTCAAAAATATAACGCATTATCAATATGAGATGAGGTGGAATATGTAGTGTTTGCTATGAATGGAATAAATGCTTTGGCACAGCGTTTAATAATATAATATCCGGGATTGGTGACTGACTCTATGCAGGGACGTTTGCGACAGCCGGCACTTAATGAGTGCAAAGCACGAATTTAGTGCTGTTGCTCGGAGCAATAAGCGGAAGCGGTCCCGTAATAGAGTCAGTCACCAATCCCGGACATTATATTGTTAAAAGTTATGCCAACGATTGTCTAACACATAAATTTACTGCTGTACAAACGCGATTGCTGCCATACCTGCACCAACGTGAGTACCAATGATAGGTCCTATCGGTGCAATCATAATATTTTCTTCCTTCATGCCTGCCTCAATAACAAGCTCCTTTATCTTGTTTGCCTTCTCAGGCGAATCTGCATGTCCTATTACTGCTGATAATGTGGCAAGGTCACCGCCCTCTTCAACAGCCTTAGATATCAGATATTCCAACGCCTTTCCAACGCCTCTCGCCTTTGATTTAACAACAAGCCTGCCTTCCTCATCAACACTTAATATAGGCTTAATCTTAAGAGCACTTCCGACCATTGCCTCAACCGTAGACACGCGTCCACCACGCTTTAAATGGAATAAGTCCTCAACCATAAACCAGTGACTAACCTTATGTCTCTTCTCAATTATCCAGTCCTTAAGCTCATCAAAGTCTGCACCATTCTGTTTCTTAACTGCTGCCTCATATAAGAAAGCTCCCTCTCCTACAGATGCAGAATATGAATCTATAACCTCTATTCTCACATCAGGGTAATCCTCCTTAACCATATCAGCACCAAGCACTGCTGTCTGGAACGAACCACTTAAGCCTGATGAGAAGCACAGATATAATATATCTATTCCTTTGCCAGCATACTCCTCAAATATCTCCTTGTATGTTACAGGGTTTACCTGCGATGTTACAGGCATGGCCCCCTTCTTAAGCTTATCATAAAATTCTTTTATATCTCCATCTCTCTCATCAAGATAATAGTTAAATACCTCATCATTTATTGCGTACGAAAATGGAATTATTCTAATCCCAAGCTCCTTAACAACCTCTATCGGTAAGTCTGCTGTTGAATCACCTATTAATACATATTCCTTCAAAGTTTGTCCTCCTTATATAACGCTTCATTTATTTTATGAAGTAATCAATTCCATTTGCTATGCCTGTGACAAGTTTCTTCTGATATTCCTCAGAAATGAGATTACCTTCATCGGTAGCATTTGTGAGAAATCCCAGATGTATCTCCGCAACCGGTATCTGGCTCCAGTTGATTGCTGTCATCTGGTCAGTCTCATATATACCACAATTAGTTACGTCAACACTCTCTGTAATACCCTGCAAGATTCTGGTAGACAGCGATTTGCTGTCCTGATACAGACTGCTGTTATATGGTGAATCAGCCGACATGCAAACTGCCATAACTCCATTTAACTCAGCATTGCTGCTCTGGTTCATCTCTATCCTTATATATGCTGATGCACCAGAAGCATTGGCTATATCAGCTCTTGCCTTGTTTGATAAATCTATATCATTTGTATCTCTTGTAAGTACAACCTCATAGCCTCTGTCCTCAAGCTCAGTCTTTAACAATAATGCGTATTTTAAATTAAGCTCAGATTCCTTAGTGCCAAATGTAGTTCCTGTGATTCCTGCACTGGCACATGCCTTAGTATCTCCGCTTCCGGGACCTACAGCCTCGGTGGAAATACTTGCGTTTGCCTGATTGCCCGCATCAATAACCACCTTCTTAGCTCTTGAAGCATCATCAGGGGTTGCAACATTGTCATCTGTTTTCTCAGGCTCAGCAGGCTGCTCTATCACTGTAACGTCACTTGAAAGCACATAAAAGCTCGTGTTCTGCATAACAACCCTTGTCCATGTATCGTTATAGCCTGTTCTGTTCATAACATTTCCATTGTCAGCAAGCATATATATGGCAGAGCTTGTATCTGCACTTACATACACACTCGCAAGCTCAACTGACACGGAAACGCTGTCATTGGCAATATAATAACCATACTCATCCATCTCAGGCTGTGGTTCCTCTTCTGTTGACGAAGTCTCTGTTAAATAAACCGCATCAGACGGACTTGTAACCTCTGTTGTATCTCCTGTTTCCTTATTTTTCTTATTACCACAGCCAGCAAGTAAAAGTACTGTGATAAGCAAAAAGTATATAATCAGCTTATTTTTTCTCATTGTATCTCTCCTATTGTTTCTATCCGACATCTAACCAATAATAAAAGTAGTATATCATTAATAAAAGTTACAGGCAAGACACGTTTTATTTGATATTTTTATTCATAACAGTTATAATACTTTCCATATAATAATAAATATAATTAAATAATAAAGGAGTTAAAAATGAATTTTCTGGTTGAAGTAATAAAAGGCATTTTTGTCGGTGTGGCAAATGTTATCCCTGGTGTAAGCGGTGGAACGATGGCTGTATCATTCGGAATATATGATAAGCTTCTGTCTGCCATCTCCAATTTATTCAAGGAGTTCAAGAAAAGCATTAAAACCCTCTTTCCTATCGTAATAGGAATGGTTATAGGGGTTGTAGGATTTACATTTATAATACCCTGGCTCTTAGCTAACCAGCCATTTATAACCTCAGTAGCCTTTACAGGTCTTATACTTGGAGGACTTCCTATGATTGTCAAATCGCTTCGTGAAGGATGGCAGAAGGACACTAAAAAATCAATACCTGTAAATGTAATCTTATTTATTCTTCTTGCTGCACTTGCAATAGGAATGTTATTTATGAATGGCAACAGTGAAAGTGGTGTACTTCTCGTTGCCAACGCACCAACTATGATTAAGATATTTTTCATGGGAATTATTGCTGCTGCTACAATGGTAATCCCTGGCGTGAGCGGCTCACTTGTACTTATGATACTCGGCTACTACTTCGGTGTAATAACAGCAGTTAAGGATTTTATCACCGCATTAAAGGATTTCGATTTTGCAGCAATGATTAATCGTGCTCTTATACTTGTACCATTTGCCATAGGCTGTATAATAGGAATATTCTTCATATCAAAGCTTATAGAATGGTTATTTATGCATTATGCATCGGCAACCTTCAGCGGAATACTCGGACTTATACTCGCCTCACCTTTCTCCATATTCTATAAGGTACAGCAGGAATATGATATGTCAGGCACAGGCATTGCTCAGATTATAATTGGTATAATCGTGTTTGCAGTATGTATAGCACTTACTCTGTTTCTGGGAACGCTAGATACTGAGACCGAGAATGAACAACAGTAACTACACCTACATTGTTGAATGCAATGACGGTACTCTATACACAGGATGGACCAACAACCTTGATAACCGTATCAAGATACATAACAGCAAAGCCGGAGCTAAATACACCCGTTCCCGAACTCCGGTAAAGCTTGTTTATTATGAAGAGTTTGCCACCAAGGAAGAAGCTATGAGCAGAGAGTATCACATAAAACAGCTTACCCGTAAGCAAAAAAATGAGCTTATTAACAGTAACACTAATAAAATAACAGAGCGGTCATGAAAGAACCCTAAAATGTGTTTCTTTCCTGACCGCTCTGTATTTTATATATTATACTGTTACCAACCAATTACAACTACAAGCACATGACTATCTTGGCATCTCAGTAAATCCAACCTTCTTCTTAACCTTGCGTAAGGTCTTATTTGCATAGTAAGCTGCCTGCTCTGCGTTATCCTTGATTATTCTGTCGATATAATCCTTGTTCTTAGTAAGCTCATCGTATCTTGCCTGTAAAGGCGCAAGTTCATTTGCTACAGCCTCTCCTACTATCTCCTTAAGCTTGCCATAACCCATTCCCTCAAATTCCTTAAGTGCCTCATCAACTGTCTTTGACGCAACTGCACAATATATATCAATAAGGTTACGGATTCCCGGCTTCTCATCACTGTAAGCAATCTGTCCATCTGAATCTGTGACAGCCTTCTTAAACTTACGCATAATAGTGTCCTTATCATCAAGCAGATAAATACTTGCATTAGGATTCTCATCTGACTTAGACATCTTCTTAGTAGGATCCTGCAAGCTCATTATTCTCGCACCACTCTTACCCATATATCCTTCAGGTATAGTAAATACATCTCCATATATACCATTGAAACGGTTAGCAATATCTCTTGTTATCTCAAGATGCTGCATCTGATCCTTTCCTACAGGAACTAAATCAGCCTGATAGAGAAGAATGTCTGCTGCCATAAGTACAGGATATGTGAAAAGACCTGTGTTAATGTTATCAGCATGCTTTGCAGCCTTATCCTTGAACTGTGTCATACGATTCATCTCACCCATATAAGTAAAGCAGTTAAGAATCCATGCAAGCTCTGAATGTGCTGAAACATGTGACTGGAAAAAGATACAGTTCTTCTCCGGATCAAGTCCGGCAGCTATATAAAGCTGTAAAAGACGCTTAGCATTCTGGCGGAACTCTGTAGGATTCTGTCTTACTGTTATAGAATGTAAATCCATTATTCCGTAAAAGCACTTGATTCCCTCTTCCTCACTCAGATTAACCCAGTTCTTCAATGCTCCAAGGTAATTACCAAGTGTTATCATACCAGTTGCCTGCATTCCTGAAAGCATAGTTTTCTTGCCGTCTATCATATCCTAATCCCTCTTTCTTGTTTATATCGTTATATTAATTCTCATCATCACTTGACATGTTCATAACCTGACGCTTTCTTGCAAGCTCATCATTAGCAAGATACTCGTCATATGTTGTCTGCTTATCAATAAGTCCTGCATTGGTAAGCTCCATAATTCTGTTTGCCGTTGTCTGTACAAACTGATGATCCTGACAGGCAAAAAGTACAACTCCAGGGAACTTGATAAGTCCGTTGTTAAGTGCCGTAATTGATTCCATATCAAGGTGGTTTGTAGGCTCATCTAATATAAGTACGTTAGAGCCCATAATCATAAGCTTGGATAATAGACATCTAACCTTCTCTCCTCCTGACAATACCTTAACCTTCTTGACACCATCCTCACCTGCAAATAACATTCTTCCAAGGAAGCCTCTTACATATGTTGCATCCTTATCATCAGAGTACTGTGCAAGCCAGTCTGCGATAACAAGGTCGTTATCAAACTCCCTCGTATTATCCTTAGGGAAATATCCCTGTGAGGTTGTAACTCCCCACTTAAATGTTCCCTCATCAGGCTCAAGCTCTCCTGCAAGTATACGGAACAAAGTAGTTGTCGCGATTGTATTAGGACCTACAAAAGCTATCTTGTCATCATGTCCTACTGTAAATGATATATTGTCAAGCACCTTAACTCCATCAACCGTCTTAGAGATATTAGATACAGTTAATACCTCATTACCAATCTCTCTCTTAGGTCTGAAATCTATATAAGGGTACTTACGGCTTGATGGCTTAATCTCATCAAGCTCAATCTTCTCAAGAGCACGCTTTCTTGATGTAGCCTGCTTAGACTTAGAAGCATTTGCGGAGAATCTCTGAATAAACTCCTGTAACTCCTTAATCTTCTCTTCCTTCTTCTTATTAGCCTCCTTCATCTGCTTAATCATAAGCTGGCTTGACTCATACCAGAAATCATAGTTTCCGGCATAGAGCTGAATTTTGGCATAATCTATATCTGCGATATGTGTACATACCTTGTTAAGGAAATATCTGTCATGTGATACAACAATAACTGTATTCTCGAAGTTAATAAGGAACTCCTCTAACCATGCGATAGCATCTAAATCCAAATGGTTTGTAGGCTCATCTAATAAAAGCACATCAGGATTACCAAAAAGTGCCTGTGCAAGAAGCACCTTAACCTTCTGGTTACCATCAAGCTCACTCATCATCTTATAATGTATATCTGACTCCACACCAAGACCGTTAAGAAGTGTAGCTGCATCTGACTCAGCATTCCAGCCATCCATCTCTGCAAACTCTGCTTCAAGCTCAGATGCTCTTATTCCATCCTCGTCCGTGAAATCTTCCTTAGCATAGATGGCATCCTTTTCCTTCATTATCTCATACAATCTCTTGTTACCCATGATGACTGTATCAAGAACCATATATGCATCATATTTGAAATGGTCCTGCTGGAGAACTGAAAGTCTCTCTCCGTCATTCATTATAACATCTCCGCTTGTAGGCTCAAGCTCACCTGATAATATCTTCAAAAATGTTGACTTACCAGCACCGTTAGCTCCTATAAGTCCATAGCAGTTTCCCTCTGTAAATTTAATATTTACATCCTCAAACAATGCCTTTTTTCCAAGTCTTAATGTTACGCCATTTGCACTTATCATGTCATATTTCCTTTCTATATCTATAAACTATTTTTTGCTTGTACATTCTTAAATTCTTTTCCTGCCTTATCATAACATTCTTTTACAGACATTTCTCTGCCTCCTAAAAAGTTACATTCGTATTATTATATCACAAATTCATGCGTTATACCATATAGAAAATGCATATTATAACATTCTTACCATCCGTAAAATTTTACCCGTTTTTCACAAAATATCCATTGACTAATTAGGCTCATATAACTAAAATAGTATGCGTAGGTAACTTGTACATCCTGTAATGCGTTTTTTAACGATAGGAGTATCTTAATAATGAGAAAGAAATCACATATTTCACTTGCAAAGGGAGTAATTACCGGTCTTGATATCAAGGATCGAATCAACCATAGGC
>CAVELH010000024.1:0-20427 GCA_963616385.1 bacterium
CCTAACATCTCTGCAAACTTAGCTGCATGTTCTGCCTCCTCGTAAGCTGCCTTCTCCCAGTAAAGTCCAATCTCAGGATATCCCTCACGGTGTGCTATTCTAGCCATGCAGAGATACATACCTACCTCTGAGCACTCGCCCTCAAAATTAGCCTTTAACTGGTCAAATATATATTTCTTATCTTCATCACTTATATCTGGATTGTTCTTAACAGTTGAAGCATACACACCATACTCATGCTCAGCAGCAAGAGTCATATCTCCCTCAACCTTCTTAAACTTATCAGCACCTACATGGCATACTGGGCACTCTACAGGTGGCTGGTCTCCTTCATAAACATATCCGCATACTCCACATACAAATTTCATAATGTTATCTCCTTTCATTTATCAGTAATAGTAATTATTACTGTTTTTTCTCTGAAGATAATATAACATATAAGATTTTTATTGTCAACGGATATTTTATTTTTTTATAAACATTTTATCCCAACATATTGCTTACAATTTCATTTAAGTGCATACCATTAGAGCCCTTAATTAAAACAATATCATCAGGTCCCATTACTGACATAAGATAGAGCGCAACCTCACCATTATCCTTAAATGAGTAGCAGTCTATATCTGATTTTGCATCCTTTACAGCACGCACAATATTAGCTGAAAGCTCACCAACGACAACAAGCTCATCTATATCCTTATCAGCCATATATTTTCCTACTTCATAATGATACATCTCACTATTGTCACCAAGCTCAAACATATCTCCAAATACAGCTATCTTCTTGCCATTGCCCGGAAGCTCAGATAACACATCTATACTTGCCTTCATTGAATCAGGACTTGCATTGTAGGTGTCATCAATTATAGTGTATTTGCCCGGTATTGATATAAGCCTCTGTCTCAGACCATGGAAATGCTCAAAACCATCTGCGGCTCGCTTCACATCATATCCCATATAATCTGTTATTGCCATTCCGGCAAGTGAATTTAATACATTGTGTCTGCCAAGTGCATTTAAGATTACAGGTACCCTGACATCACCATGTACAAAATCATATGCATACTGGTAATTAACCATATGTATATTCTCTGCACGATAATCACACCAGTCAGCAGTTCCATAGTACATAGTCTTAACACCTGTCTTGCCACGCATCTCAGCAAGCATAGGATCATCTCCGTTTAAGAATAAAACCCCGTCCTCACTAAGACCATGTGTTATCGCAAGCTTCTCTGCACGAATATTCTCACGGGTTTTAAGGTACTCAATATGTGCCACACCTATCATAGTTACAACCGCAATAGATGGTCTTACCATGTGTGACAATACATCCATCTCACCTGCATTTCCTATGCCAAGCTCCAATACAGCAAGCTTAGTATCCTCAGGCATTCTCGATAATGTTATAGGTGTACCTACAAGTGAGTTATAATTACCCTTAGTCTGGTAAACAGGAACACTCTCATCAAGTGCTGCTGCTATCATCTCTCTGGTTGTCGTCTTACCAACGCTTCCTGTTACAGCTATTATAGGTATATTGAATCTGTCTCTTATATATGCACCTATATCCTGCAATGCTTTTTCTGTATCGTGAACCTGTATATACGGCTTATCCGATATAACAATACTGTTGTGCTGTGAGGTAAGTGTTGCAGCTCCCACATCCATAACACCCTCTATGAATCTATGGGCATCAACCTTTGCACCAATTATAGGCACAAACAGATCACCCTCTTTTATAAGACGCGAATCTATACATATATCCTTGACAACAGTATTCTCATCGCCACATAAAAGCTTGCCTCCGGTAGCCTTTACGATATCCTTAACCCTCATATCAAACATGATGTTCTCTCCTATATCCAATCCTTACATATCATATACTATACTATGCGCCAGCTTCTCTGCTGCCTCATCTCCGACAAGAAGCCCTACAAGTGCGATTCCAAAATGAATTGCTGTACCCATTCCACGGCTTGTTATGAAAGGTCCGTCAATAACTACCTTATCCTCGAGAGCCTTTGAACAGTTAAGCTTGTCCTCCAAGCCAGGATAGCAGGTTGCCACTCTGTCCTTCAATAGCCCCATCTCACCATACACAGTTGGAGCTGCACATATAGCGGCAAGATACTTGTCCTTGTTGTCAGCGTATCTGTTTATCATATCAGCAAGTCCCTTATGAGCCTTAAGATTAGGTGTTCCCGGTATTCCACCCGGAAGAACTATCATATCAGCGTCATCACCAATCTCCTCAAATAACTTATCTGCATGAACTGTTATTCCGTGAGCACCTGTTACATCCCTGTCACCTGTAACTGATACCATATTTGTCTCTATTCCTGCCCTTCTCAGCAAATCAACTACTGTAAGAGCTTCCACTTCTTCATAACCTGTTGCAAAGAAAATATTTACACTGCTCATTTAAGTTCCTCCTACAAAAAACTATTTTAATCCATATATTTGTAGTATATAATATATCCATAAAATCTTCAAGAATAAAAGGATGGCAGCATAACCATGGAAATAGAAAGAAAATTTATACCAGACAAACTTCCAGACAATCTGGACAAATACCCATACCAGATAATAGAACAGGCTTACATTTCTTCTAATCCGGTAATTCGTATACGTCAAAAGGCTAACTACAAGCCTGAGACGGACAATACCGAAACGCATTATATACTTACAGTCAAATCCTCCGGCATGATGGCTCGTCAGGAGTTTGAATTAGAGCTCTCGGAGGATTCATATCTAAACTTAAAGACTAAAATCTCCGGCAATGTCATATCTAAAAAAAGATATGTGATTCCACTTGATGAGGGACTTAAGCTTGAGCTTGATATATTTGAAGGTGTATTTGATGGTCTTATAATTGGTGAGATAGAGTTTCCTTCCGAGGAGATGGCAAAAAAATATACCCCTCCGGCATATCTTGCCGAAGAGGTAACTTATGATACACGTTTTCACAACAGTACATTAAGCAATATGTCAGAAGGTGAAATATCAGACCTGATTTCTTGGGTTCATAAACACAACTGATGTAGTTATCATATGAACTGAGATAAATACACATATAACACTCACAACTGTCGCTGGGAGCAATCCCAGTGCAGTGTTGAAGTTAGATATTATAATTCCAAGTGTCTGTCCATAGAAGCAGAGCTTGAACACCTCTCCAAATGTCATATTCATGTTCATTGTCTTATTAATCGTATTAATAAACAGTCCAAATAATAATGCCAGCACAGCATACTTTATGAAAAATCCAACACAGTCAAATATAAAAACGACAAACATATAGATATATATATTAGGTATAAACTTAACTAAGCTGTCGCAGTTAAAACTCTCATCAAAAAGTCCTGAAATATCCATATCCTGATAATGTGCTATATTGCCATCAATAGTAGTAACAAAGCTGAGCATCTTGCTTCCTATTGCCAGATATACACCATCTTTTGATAATTCACTGTCATCCACAGTCTCTCCATCAGTCTGCATAACAATATTAAGTCCATTTACCTTCATGCGAAACTGTGTATCAAGCTTCAGACCTCCATCCTCATATCTTATTGTCGCAAGCTGATTTCTAAATAATTTATCAAAGCCACCAAAGCCGGTTATCGTTGCGCCTGCCGGTATTACAAATGTTACTATACCAAGCACTAACATTATAACTACAACAAACAGATTAAATCTTCCCTGCTTAAGCTTAATAAGCTCCTTGTATTTTGATGGTTTGAACATAGCATATACTATCTGTTCTGAAAATGTCATTCTCTTACTCCTTTATGATATAACCATCCTTCGGTATCTTTATCGTAAGTATGGTGCCTTTATCAGGCTTACTTTTAACCTCCACGGTTGCCCCACACATTGAGCTAAGTCTCTTCTTTATAGTCTTAAAGGACTGCTTTCCCGTGAACTTCTTATCAGGACCTATACCTTTTCCGTTATCGACAATCTGTATTGCGAAGCAGTCTAATCTCTCATAGCTTCTGACAACTATACGTCCATTAGTCTCACTCTTTAGAGCTCCATTTACAACTGCGTTCTCCACCAAAGGCTCAATCGTATTAAATGGGACATCAAAGTCAACGACCTTATCCTCCACTAATGCCTCAAGATTGTCATTACGCTTATACTGTATGCCCAGATAAGCTTTAATATACTCCAATTCTCTTGAAAAGGAAACCATATTCGTGATGGTTAATGTATCAATATTATATTTCATGTACATAGAAGCATCATATATCATACGACTGTGCTCTCTGTCCTTATCCTTAAGCTCAGTCATAACCTGATTTAATGCACTATATATGAACGCTGTATTTATATTCTTAACAGCCTTTTCCTTCTCGATACCTATACTGTTAATTGCCATATCCTTCTGACGATTCATCTCATGTATTACAGTTCTCTCAACATATATGACAAGCAAAACTATAAATACATATATACCAATCTGGAGTACAACTCCGTCATAAGGCTCATAAAATCTGAACAAAGACAATATTGCCTCTAGTACAGAGCAGGCAGCAATCACAACATTAGCGACAAAATTCCCTTTTAGCTCCTTATCCTTATGTGCACCAACAAGATACATCAGAACACATAACGTTATTATTCCAAGCGTAACAAGAGCCTTGGTAAATATTATATACGCGGCAAAATCGCACACAGATAACATCTGAAATACAATTCCTACAAGTAAATTTATCGCATATACATATATTCCTATCTCAAATATCTTTGCAAATCTGCTATTTATCGCAAAGCAGCTCTGATACATCAGATATAATATCGGCATAAGCAATATCAACACTGAACCGCTCATATACACAGCAAAATTGTTTCCAGTCATAAGCTGTATCAGTGAATTGCCTGACAAAACCCAAAGCACTGCACAAAGGACAAATCCAAATGCATAATATGCCTTTTTCTTATCAACCTCAACATCTCTTATAATTATCAGCGATACAAACAGCAGGATTGTCACTACAAGCAAAGTTACGCCAAGTACAAATGAGATACCATCACTCTTAACAAGCTCTGTCACAGCACCACCGGCAGTTCCATAATATATACTGCCTATCTCTCCGCTGTAATGCTTATATGCAGATGCCATATATATAGTTATGACATCCCCAGCCTTTGCTTGTTTGAGCGATACAACATTATAACACGGAACAGCATTTTTTAGAAGCTTTTGGTCATTTAAAACACCATTTGAGTATATCTTATTGTCATTTAGCATGACAATGACATTCTGAAATTCTGTATAAAACATCAGCACAGATGAGCTTCCCACATCATCAGGCACGTGACTCATAATTGTTACTGTATCACCAGCCTTTACATCAAGTGATACAGGCAGCGTTATTAGCTTATCATCATTACCCTGATAATTCTTGAGCACCCACCTGTCATTCATCTTAACAAGATTATCTGTCCCTATTCTGTTTCTCTCCTTAGGTGCTAACACAAATGAAAATACCACCATGCATATAACACCTGCCAACACAGCAATCAATGTAAGAATATTAAGTTGGCGTAGTTTTTTTTCATTCATTATATTACTCCAAAATGCTCCATCGCCTTGTATATACCATCATTTAACACAGTATCAGTTTGATAACTTGCTATTGCAAGCACCTCAGGAGATGACACTCCCATAGCAATGCTGTTCGGTACATATTGTAGCATTTCTATGTCATTATTGCTATCACCAAATACATATGCATTTGATAATGGTATATCGTAGTAATCGAGAATAAACTTTATGCCTGTTGCCTTGGAAAAGCCCTTAGGCACTACCTCAAGGAAGCTTCCCTCACGCTGTATACAATTAAAATCTTTTTTGACAAATTCCTTAAAGATTTCCACATCAGATGTATTCGGATTGTACCATGCTGCAAGCTTGTCAAATATAAATTCAGGTGATTCTATATCATCTATCAGCTTACGGTTCATAGAACGGAAATAATCAAGTATCTCCTTGTTGCCTTCACCCTTTGCCTCCTTGTCATATGCAGTGTGCTCGGTATGTTCAAATATAGCCATCATGCCACATTCCCTTGCTTTTTTAGCTATCTCCACACAACGCTCCTGCTTAAGCTCATTGTGGAGCAGAACCTTGCCATCAGCATATATATATGTTCCACATCCGCACACATAGCCATCAAAGCCTGCATCTCTTATATTATCCTCTATGTTGACAAGCACTCTTCCTGAGTTTATAAATGTCATATGTCCATTTTCCCTCGCCATTTTTATTGCCCTTCTGGCACTTTCAGGGAAGTATTTTCTGTTATCGTTGGTAATCAGAGTTCCGTCTATATCAAAAAATAATATTTTCTTATCCTGTGACATATCATTCTCCTATACTTAAATATTACAAAAAATATTAATTATATCTGTTTCATAAGATTAATCATCTCTATTGCGCCAAGAGCACAGTCATAGCCCTTATTTCCAGCCTTTGTTCCGGCACGCTCAATAGCCTGCTCAATATTCTCTGTAGTCACAACGCCAAACATAACAGGTATGCCTGACTCAAGAGATACTGAAGCTATACCCTTTGAAACCTCATTACATACATAATCGTAATGACTTGTTGCTCCTCTAATAACAGCACCAAGGCAGATAACTGCATCATATTTTCCTGACATAGCCATCTTCTTGGCAACTACAGGAATTTCAAATGCACCCGGAACCCATGCAAGTGTTATATCCTCATCCTTAACATCATGTCTTAAGAGACCGTCCCTTGCACCACCGATAAGCTTAGATACTATAAACTCGTTAAATCTCGCTGCAACTATACCTATCTTTATTCCGTCTACTACCATCTTTCCTTCTAATATTTTCATGTTATTTTCCTCCTAATTCGTGTTAGTTTATATTTTATATGTTTTTATAAGTTTTGTTTTATACATTCTTAGTTAATACTTTTTACAAGCACTTCTATATTTACAAATCAAGAATGTGTCCCATCTTCTCCTTCTTGGTCTTAAGATAGAACAAATCGTATTTGCCAGGCTCCATCTGTATAGGTACACGCTCTACAATCTCAAGATTATATCCCGCAAGACCATACACCTTAAGTGGGTTATTGGTAAGCAGACGAAGCTTCTTAATTCCAAGGTCAACAAGAATCTGTGTACCGATAGTATAATCTCTGGCATCCTCAGGGAATCCAAGCTTTAGGTTAGCCTCTACCGTGTCTAAGCCCTGATCCTGCAACTCATATGCACGAATTTTATTTATTAAGCCTATTCCTCTTCCCTCCTGACGCATGTAAAGGAGAACTCCTCTTCCCTCCTTGGCAATCATTCTCATAGCTGCATCATACTGCTGTCCACAATCACATCTTGCAGAGCCAAGTGCATCTCCTGTAAGACACTCAGAGTGTACACGGCACAAAACAGGCTCGCCATCGGTTATATCTCCCTTTACCAAGGCTACATGGTGCTCACCATTAAGCTTATTTATATAACCATATATTGTGAACTCACCATATCTGGTAGGCATCTTAGCCTTTGCAACACATTCTACAAATACCTCATGCTCCTTACGATACTGGATAAGCTTCTCTATTGTGGATATCTTAAGATTATGCTTCTTGGAAAACTCAACCAAATCATTAAGTCTTGCCATTGTTCCATCTTCCTTCATAATCTCACAGCAAAGTCCTACTGGTGGAAGTCCCGCAAGCCTTACAAGGTCAACTGTAGCCTCTGTATGTCCCTGTCTCTCTATTACTCCGCCCGGACGTGCCTCAAGTGGAAACATATGTCCCGGTCTCCTGAAATCCTCAGGCTTAGCTCCCTCTTCTACAAATTTTCTGGCTGTTATTCCCCTCTCATACGCAGATATACCGGTTGTAGTACTTACATGGTCAACCGATACCGAAAATGCTGTGCAGTGATTATCTGTATTTGTTATGCACATCTGTGGCAGATGGAGCTTGTCTGTGTATTCCGGTGCCATCGGCATACATATAAGTCCCTTTGCGTAGCTTGCCATGAAATTTACATTCTCAGTTGTTGCAAACTGTGCCGCACAGATTACATCTCCCTCATTTTCCCTGTTTTCATCATCGAGGATAACAACACATTTTCCCTGCTTTAAGTCCTCAACTATTTCTTCTATAGAATTAAATTCTACCATCGTTTCTATTTCCTCCTTGTAATGTAATATATCAAAATCTACATATATCCATTTTTTAATAAGAACTCTGCACTTATACCGCTATTACCCGACGCGGCACTACCTTTAGTGCTGCCTGTCGTATCACTGCTAAAATTAAGCAGCTTGTCAACATATTTGCCAATAACGTCATTCTCAAGATTAACCATATCTCCCGGTATCTTATCAAGTAAAGTTGTCTCCTTTGCCGTATGCGGTATTATGGAAACCTTAAATACGCTGTCATCCACATACGCAACTGTAAGGCTTATACCATCAATGGCTATCGAGCCTTTTTCTATTATATATTTAAGTATGTGTGGTTCGGTCTTTATCGTAACCCACATAGCATTATCCTCCCGCTTTAGCTCCTGCACAGTACCAGTTCCGTCTATATGTCCCGATACAATATGTCCGCCAAATCTTCCATTTGCAGACATAGCTCTCTCAAGATTAACCTTACTTCCCGCATGCAGACCTCCGAGTGCTGTTCTTCTCATGCTCTCAGCCATTACATCAGCAGTAAATGTTTTGCCGGATATTCCCGTCACAGTAAGGCACACGCCATTAACAGCAATACTGTCGCCAAGCTTTGCATCCTGAAATACCACATCGCCCTTGATAGTGAGCTTAGCAGATTTTGCACCATGCTGTATATTCTTTATCTCACCTATCTCCTCAACAATTCCTGTAAACACGCTATCACCTCGCTACATATCTTATATATATATCATCATCTATCTGTTCCATTCCCTTAAGTACAAACATTTTGGCTATATCAGGTGTCTCCACTCCCTGTCCCTCAACAGGTGTTATCGCATCAACGCCACCCAAAACCTTTGGTGCAAGGAATACATCTACCTCATTAACTATGCCTGACATCACAGCACTATAATTTAGTGTACCGCCTCCCTCAAGCATAATTCCATCTATACCTTTTTTACCAAGCTTTACCATCAAATCATTTAGGTCAAGTCCCAAATCAGTTTGTGCGACCTCTATTGTTGTTACACCAGCCTGATTAAGCTTATTTATCTTGTCTGTCATAGCCTGACAGTCATTTTCGCCACATACAGCATATGCAACTATAGTCTCTACCTCTTTCGCCGTCTTAACAAGATTGCAGTCAAGTGGAATTCTCAGCTTGGAATCACACACTATTCTTATTGGGTTTCTGCCACCATCCATTCTACAGGTAAGATTAGGATTATCTGCAAGCACAGTTCCTATTCCAACCATTATTCCCATATACCTGTTTCTCATTTCATGAACGCGCTGTCTTGAGGTTTCATTCGATATCCACTTGCTCTCTCCTGTATATGCTGCTATCTTTCCATCTATTGTCATCGCATATTTTAAGATGACATAAGGTGTTTTTGTTGTAATATAATGAAAGAACACCGGATTAAGCTCATCGCACTCCTCCTTCATCATCTGGGTGTGAACCTCCACACCGTGCTCTCTCAAATACTGTATGCCCTTGCCACAGACCTTATCATTAGGATCATCTGAGCCGACATATACGCAGGCTATCTTATGCTCTACTATTGCCTCCACACATGGCGGCTGCTTGCCATAATGACAGCATGGTTCAAGTGTGACATACATCTCCGCTCCCTCTGCCGATTCAGTAAGACTTGCAAATGCTGCTCTCTCTGCGTGCAAATCGCCATATCTTGCATGATATCCCTGTCCTATTATTTTTCCGTCACGCACTATAACTGCACCAACCAAAGGATTGGGATTAACAGCACCCTCGCCTTTCTTAGCGAGCTTTATAGCAAGCTCCATATACTCTCTCTGAAATGCCATCTTATCATCCTCTTTTCACAAAAAAATCCCGGAGACAATCCCCCGGGATATCAGCTACATTCTAAACTCGATATATAAGTATTAAAATATGCATCACTTCTCTCATCCAGACTTTACTGTCGGCTTTGGATTCTCACCAAATCATGCTTGCATGCTCGCGGGCTCGTACCTATGTCACTATAATATAGCCTTACATGATACACACCGCCGGTTGGGAATTGCACCCTACCCCGAAGTTCACATTATTAACTTGTCCTTGAACACTATATCACTTTGAAGAGATATGTGCAAGAGGTGTTTTTTATCACAAACAAAAATCCCTGTAGCTTCTGCTTATTATACAGAAGCCATAGGGATTTTATTATACATTTTAATATACTGTACCAGTGTTATTACAGTACATTATGCAACTACCATTACTATACAAAGACCAATCAGATGCATAATATACTCCAAACGAGCTTGTTACCACTGCTGGAGAACCATTCACAGCTGAGCTTGAAACTGTACCAGCACGATAAGGAGAGCTTGAGCTAAATGTAGACATTGTTCCTCTTCTAGCTGATACCCTAACTACTCCATCAGGAGAGCCATATGTGAAGGTTGCTGTCTGGGTGATAGTAAATGAATATGAACCTCCATAATATAAATTCGAAGACTTTGACGCGGTCCTCTGGGTTGTCGCATATGGCTGTATTGCACTCAATCCATCCACATACGAAACATACTCATAGGCAACAAATCCATTTCCATAGTCAACACTGCCAACATAAGTTCCCTTTACATCATCAGTATCTTCACTCTGAGCCGCCTCAACCGGCAACACACATATGCACATTGCCATAGTCATACATAATGTTAAAATTCTCTTAAATAATCTCTTCATATTAATATCACTCCTCCTCTAATTTGTAATTCATAAATACAGGTATTTCATAATCAATTGAAGAATAAACCGCCTGTTCTCCAACAACATCATCAATATATATATCAATAATCAAATCCGCATCAATATTATCATGTGCCTTAACAATATCAGAACCGTTCTTCAATTCATTAGTCACATGACAATACTTCCTAGGCTGACCTTGATACGCTCCCACAGAAAACATTACAAAAAGAATCAATACAGTTGCAAACCTGCAACCTATCTCCCCTATAAACGTACGCTTATGTCCATCTGTCAGACACTTAATCCGTCTATATAGCTGTGATTTCTTTTTAGTGAAAAAATTGTATACGTTATTCCTTGCACTCTGCTTGTCAATGACTTTCTGCTGTATATCAGCCTGATTAGCCATGCATCTCATGTACGCAACCTTCTCTGCTTTACTGTAATTCTCTGTAACTTTCTCATCACAATACATCTCAATGGCATCTGATAATTTCTTATTGCCAAGATAAACAAGTGGATTAAACCAAAATAACTTCATCCATATCGAATATAGAAACTTTATTTGGTTATCATGGTTATAGATATGCTGTCTTTCGTGCTCTAATATGTAATGTTCTTCAGCCAAAGCCTCAGGTAGCGCTATTCTATGTCTGAAAAACCCACTTACAAATGCAGGACCTCCCTTACAACTGATATATATATCATTGCCATTATCATAATGAGAAATATAGAATACCTCATTATTGGCTCTTATAGCATGACTCTCGGTTATAGCCATTATAACTGCTCCGAGAACCACAACTGCCCAAAACAAAATATTTGTTTCAAACTTAGCAAAGACATAATCATCTCTATAAAGCCGAATAGCATCCTGTCCTATATTTAAGTTCAGGATGCCATACGGAAAACATGCATGTATGCAGCTAGCAATCCATAGCATCTTGGTATATCTGTAATGACGCCTTAAGATGGTCTTCTGTGCAATCAATACTATTAAAATATTAAATGCAAAAACAATACTACATCTTAAAAAATAAATTGTCATCTTACTATTTTACACCATGCTCCTCATACTCACTAATCATACCCTTAATTTCTGCTAATTCATCGGCATTAATCTTCTTCTTGCTGATAAATGCTGACATTAAATTAGATACTTTTCCATCATATATCTTGCCGATAAACTCCTCAGCCTTAGCAAGCTGAACCTGCTCCTTAGAGAACTTTGCTGTTACAAAGCCATCCTCAAACTTAAGCACGCCTCTATCTGAAAGGCGCTTAACCATTGTATAAATAGTTGTTCTCTTCCAATTTCTAGCCTCAAAACCATCTGCAACAAGCTGACGCATACGGGTTGGCTTCTTGTTCTTCCAAACTAATAACATCAATTGATACTCACACTCAAAAATTTCAGGTACCTTCTTACTCATAATTTTCCTCCTTGTATAAGTCAAAACTTATTATATATCCTATCAATTAGGTATATATATGTCAAGTTTATACTTCATTTTTTTATATTATTGATATAACAATTTATTCCATCTTACCAATAGACAGGAATCCACTTTCATTTGACTGTAAGAGGAATGATAATCCTATCTTCTTTCTGGTCTCGTCAGTTGCAACATATATCTCACCTGTCTCAACAAGAGACTTGGCAATCTCAAGAACCTTATCCTTAAACTGCATCATCTCACGTCTGTCACGGGAACTTAATTTAAACAAGTACTGGTTCTTAGAGCTTATGAGCAAAACACTATACGAATGTATATTGTTCTTTACCTCTCTGATTCCAGAACCAATCATTCTTGAATTAGCAATAATAATTTCTGCATTCTCATCAGGTAAGTACTCTGACAAAATTAACTTATAAATCTTGAGATAATTCTCTTCATCATCCGCACTTACAGGCATTTCTGCAACTGCAAATTCAACAACTGAATCAGCGAACTTAATTGTACCACCCTCATCATTGATGCTTGCTGTACACTCCTTAGGCACTGCAAGTCTGAAGAACTTATTCTCAATAACCTTCTGATTCTCATTAGGCTTCTTGATAACCAGATCATTATATTTTTTCTCAAGCTTATTCATACTAATAATTGCAGAATCATCACCTGTCTCTGCAATCTCCATAAGCTCGTTATAAAGTGCCTCAATCTCAGGTGTAGTGCTTGGTACAAGTTCGATAACCTTGTCAACTGCAGGTACATAACCCATCTTAGCACTCTGGAGATAATATCCAACCTTCTCTTCACGGTTATCTGTCTTGTCCGCCTTATATTCCATAACCTTGAATAAGTTTTCCTTATCAAAGTCCTCATATCCATGGTCAAAAGCCTTCTCAAAATACTTGATGCTCCTTATCTCGCCACGATAATTCTCATCAGCTTCCTGAATCTGATATATCTTACCAAGCTCATATGCTGCCTGATAACTGCCTAAACCAAGAGCCTCGATAAATGCCTTTTCTATCTCATAAGAGTTAGCTATAAAGAATACCTGACTCTGCTTATATAAAGCAACCTTAAGTGCTGCCGCACTACTTCCTGCCTCGACAGAACGCTCAAGCTTCTCAACTGCACTCTGTAAATCCTCCCCACCAAGCTCCTGAATATCCTTGATATAGGCATCTGCCTCAAGTATACCGTTAGCCTGTGCTTCCTTGAAATACTCAAGTGCTTTCTCTCCATCTCTCTTGGTTCTAAGTACACCATAGTAATAGAATCTTCCAAGATAGAATGCAACTCTTTTATGTCCAAGACGATGTGCATGCTCATACCAGTTAAGAGCCTTCATGTAATCCTTCATCTGCTGGTCATATATATTACCGAGCAAAAACGCAAGGTCAGGATCCTTAGTTGCCTCAAATAACTGCTTGGCGTAGCTTATTGTCTTATCGAGATCCTTATATGGTGAATCATCATCAAAGTAAAGCTCTATAAGAAGGTAGCTTGCCTTAATGCTTCCAAGCTTAAGTGCCTGCTTGGCTGCTGCCATCGCACCTTCATAATCCTCAAGATAGTAACAGTAAACAGCCTCGCTGTAATACTGATTATCCTTACGGTTAAGACTCTGGTCACTCACAAGTGTAGGATCTACAAATGCAAATGAGTTAGCAGTCTCAAATATAATCTCCTCGTACTGCTCTATAATCTCCATAGATGCACATACGAACTTCATACATGCAAGTCTCTTGCCCTGATAAAATGCAAATGTTACAACACCCTTCTCCATCTCCTTATGGTAGAAAGTAGTACATATACCATCCGCATACTCTGTTATATAAGCCTTAAGCTGTAAATCTTCATCAAATGCATCATTACAGTAACGGAGATAATTCTCAAGTGTTTTCTTGGAATCCCTAGGTATACTGTCATATGATACATACATTGCAAAGTCCTTATATGTAAGACTTGGTGCATAGTATTCCTCGTCAGTCTCCTCATTGATTGTCTTAACCCAATCCTTAGGGAGCTTATGTATATAGCCATCTACCTGATTATGTACATAAGTGTACTGATACTGTAATCTCGAAGCCTCAATAGCCTTATATCTCGGCTCCTTGCCCTTAGCTCGTCTCGCCTCTGCAATCTCTGTGTACAGCTTATCCTTCTCTTCAAACTCTATGCTGTCTGTGTGCTTGCTCGCATACTCAACTCTTTCGTAAGCTGATTTTGCTTTATCGTCTCCGGTATCAGCAAGCTTCTTATACCACATCATAGCCTTGTCGTAATCCACAGGTACGACATAATCACTCTTATTGCCATATTGGTCAATACGGTTCAAACCATTCTCGTAAATGCTGCCTAAGTTCATATAAGCAGCCTTAATTCCATATCCCGTTGCTTTCTCGAAATATGTAATTGCCTTAGAGAAATTCTGTATCTCAAGCATCATCTTAGCAAGCTTGTATACCATATCACCATCCTTGTTAAGGTTGATGTACTTCTCATAATATGTAGTCGCTTTAGGTTTATTAACCTCTACACTACAGTTGCTATACTTACCTGTTTCGAACAACTCCCCTAATATCTTCAAAGCATCAACGCCAAAATTCTTATAATTCTGATCCATGATTGCTATATCAGCTATCTTCTCAAGAATCTCTACGGACTCATCAGAGTTACCGTTTTCCATAAGATTAAGTGCTTTATCATACTGAAGTTCAACATTGCTCTTTGCAGATTTTTTCTTTCCGCCTAAGCCGGACAGGAATGGAATTTTACCGAAAAATTCGCTTAATTTGCCCATTTGAATCCTCCTTTGTTGCCCTGTCATACATTGTATATTGTATCATAGATGACTTATATATGCAAGCAACTACTTGACAGATTCTATATATCTGGCAATCTCAGAAACCGCATTTTCAGCGTCAGCTCCCTCAGCCTCTATCTCCAAAGTCTCACCATTGACAAATCCAAGACTCATCATTCCCATTATACTCTTTGCATTGATTTTCTTGTTATTTGCCACAATGTAAATTTTACTCTCATACTTACTTGCAAGCTGAACCAAAACCGCAACCGGTCTTGCCTCTGCATCCACTGGCAAATTAACGTTTACTTTCTTGCTAATCATTTTTAGCTCCTCCTTAGCTCATCTGCTATCTCACTTATTTTTCTTAATCTATGATTTACACCCGACTTGCCAAGTGGCGGTGTCAGGCTTTCTCCTAATTCCTTAAGCGGTGCATCAGGCTCCTCCTTCCTCGCAATTGCAATCACACGCAACTGCTCAGGAAGATATTCAAGTCCCTTTGTCTGCTCTATATACTGTATATCCTCAATCTGTCTCACCGCAGCACTTACCGTCTTATTAATATTCGCAGTTTCACAATTAACTCTGCGATTCACCTTATTTCTCATGTCCTTAAGTATTCGGACATTCTCCATGTTCATAAGAGACACATGTGCTCCCATTACATTCAGGACATCCACTATCATCGAACCATCCTTCATGTAGACAACATGGTATTTCTTTCTCTGTATTATCTTAGGCTCAAGTCCATAGCCTCTCATTATATCCATTACAAGCTGTGCCTGTTCCTCATAATCCGAAACTATCTCAAAATGATATCCCTTCGATGGATCTGTGACAGAACCATTTGCCAGAAATGCACCGCGAAGGTAAGACTGCTTACAGCAGCTTCTCTCAATAAGCATTCGGTCAACTATCATATAGTCATCTCTATGTATTATCTTTAACGCCAGCTCAAACTCAGCACTGCCATATTCCAGCTGAAGCAGCTTTGTAAGTTTTTTTATCTTATCTCTGGTCACCGAATGTTCATTATCATGTTCACGTCCTGACAGAGTGTACAATGCCCCAAGCTCTGCCAGCCTGCAATGTCTTGATGAGGACACATGCTCCGCAAGCTCTTTTTTTACCTGTGAAGAAAATGACATGTGTTATTCTCCCTTTACTATTCTGTCCTTAGTGATATCTCTATGGAACAATCTTACTGTATATGGTAATTTCTGTAATCTTTCGTGCAAATCATTGGCAACAGTTACAGAACGATGCTTACCTCCTGTACACCCAACCGATATCACAAGCTGATTTTTGCCCTCACGTTTATAGTAAGGGAGCAGAAAATCTATCATATCATATAATTTATTCATAAACGGCTCGTATTCCTCACTGCCGCTAACCATATCCGACACCGGCTTGTCATTGCCGGTCATCGGCCTTAAGTTCAAATCATAATACGGATTCGGCAAAAATCTGACATCAAATACAAGGTCAGAATCTCTTGGTATACCATACTTAAATCCAAATGACATAACAGTGATAATAATGTTATTATATGTGCCACCCGTTATAAATATCTTATCAAGCTCCGCCTTAAGCTCCCTCGTAAGGAGGTTACTCGTATCAACTATATAATCCGCCCTCTGCTTAAGGAATTCTATCTTCTCCCGTTCCTTTGCGATACCTTCATTGATTCGTCCGCCCTTAGATAAGGGATGATTTCTCCTCGTTTCCTTATAACGCTTAACCAACGCCTGTTCTGACGCATCAAGGAAAAGAATCTCATAATTATAATTAGATTTCTTCATCTCCTCAAGACATACAGAAAGCTGTCCTAACGCATCGCCGCTTCTTATATCAACTCCGATTGCAACGTCATCAACATCAAGCTTGTCATCGTGTGTAATATCTGCAAATCTTGGTATCAAAATAACAGGGAGATTGTCTACACAGAAAAATCCCATATCCTCTAACATTCTCAATGCAGTTGACTTTCCGGCTCCACTCATTCCGGTAACTATCACAAATCTCATCTGATAATCCTCACCTCTGGTTCAAGTAAAACATTGTATTCCTCATAAACCTTATTCTTAACGTCATCCATAAGCTTAAGTACATCATTTGCAGTAGCATTATCATAATTAATAACAAATCCGCAATGCTTCTCAGACACCATAGCTCCGCCAACTCTGTATCCGCGCAAACCGCAGTCATCTATAAGCTTACCAGCAAAATATCCCTCTGGTCGCTTAAAGGTTGAACCGGCACTAGGGTATTCCAAAGGCTGCTTTGAAACTCTCGCTGTCTTTAGCTCATCCATCCTTGCATTTATATCGTCAACATTGCCAGAAGCAAGCTTAAGTCCTACTCCAACAACCACCTTATCAGCATCAACTATACTTCTTCTATATCCAAACTGCATCTCTTCATTAGAGTATCTTCTCACAGCTCCATCAGCCTCTAAAATATCAACAAAGCTTACAATGTCTTTCATCTCTCCACCATAAGCTCCCGCATTCATGACGATAGCTCCACCTATTGTACCAGGTATTCCGGCAGCAAACTCCATCCCTGTAAGTCCTGCATCTCTTGCACCAGAAGCCACCTTAGACAGTAACGCTCCAGCCTCCGCATAAATATTAGTGTTATCTACGCTTATATTACTCATGCCACTGCCTACACATATAATAGCTCCGCCAAAGCCCTCATCCATAAAAAGCATATTACTTCCATTGCCAATTATCATATATTTAAGCTTCTCGTCCTTGCAATGCTCTATAATTAATTTTAATTCATCTATATTTTTAGGCACATAAAAAAAACGTGCCGGTCCACCTATTCTAAAAGTGGTATGTTTCTTCATCGGTTCGTCTTTTCTACATTCAATATCATTTAATACGCTCTGCATATCATTTCCCCCGGAATATAATATAACCCACAATATTTAATATACAGTATGATTTTTATTTATTCAATATTAAAAAATATACAATTTTATCACATTTATCGCGTTTCATTGTTCAATTTTA
This sequence comes from bacterium, assembly GCA_963616385.1. GTDB lineage: Bacteria > Bacillota > Clostridia > Lachnospirales > Lachnospiraceae > Coprococcus_C. The sequence goes on from CAVELH010000024.1 coordinate 18,184, forward strand.
ACTATTAAATAAATAATAATAGCGACCGTCAAGCATATATACACCCACTTACCCGCAACGTGTAATATCTACTTAAAGGTCGCCATTAATAATATCAATATGTTCTATTCAATTATATATACTGCATAACTACTCTAATATAGAGCATGCTCCTCCGTAAATTCCAGCATCATTTCCAAGTGTTGCAAGTGTGAACTGTGTCTTTTTGCAAGCGTGGAAACAATACTCCTGAAAATACTTAGCTGTAGTATCTGTAATTATGCTGCCTGCTCTTGATACTCCGCCACCAATTACAAATATCTCAGGATCTACAACACAGGCAATCTGTGCCAATGCCTTACCAAGACATTTACCGTGATTTTCTACAAGCTCTATTGCAAGGTCATCACCATTCTTGGCAGCATCAAAAATTTCCTTAGCTGATACATACTGAACATTTCTAAGTGATGATGGTCTGTCAGTATTATTAAGTGCCTGATTAGCCATTCTTACTATACCTGTAGCTGATGTGTACTGTTCCAGACAGCCCTTTCTTCCACATCCGCATACCTCAGTCTCAGTATCATTAACCTGAATATGTCCAATCTCTCCACCTGCACCATTTACACCGAAGAGCATTTTTCCGTTAAGGATAATTCCTCCACCTACACCAGTGCCAAGCGTAACCATGACGATGTTCTTATAACCTTTTCCACCGCCCTGCCACATCTCTCCCAATGCAGCCATGTTAGCATCATTACCAACCTTGACAGGCAGTCCAATAATCTTGCTTAACTCATCAGATACATTGAAAATGCCCCAGCCAAGATTTACACATCTCAAAACTGTTCCATCCTCTTTTACAGGTCCGGGAACGCCCATTCCGATACCGGCTACCTGCTCCTTGCTGAGCTTCTTCTCAGCCATCTTATTCTGAAGTGTCTCAGCAATATCTCCTAAGATATACTTTCCACCTTCATCTGTCCTTGTTGTTATCTCCCACTTTTCAAGAAGCTCTCCTGCTACTGTAAAAAGTCCAAGCTTGACTGTAGTTCCACCTATATCTACGCCAAATACATACTCTGCCATGTTTTTCTCCTCTCTATTTCTCCATATTCTTTGCTATGTTCTCTGTAACTCTCTTGTATAATTCCTGTGCCGCATTGTAGCCCATCTTCTTCTGTCTGTGGTTTACAGCCGCAGACTCAACGATGACCGCTATGTTACGTCCCGGTCTTATAGGAATTGAGTGGCTTACTACCTTGTTGCCAAGGAATTCTGTGTACTGATCCTCAAGTCCCAGTCTATCATAATTTGCTTCCTTATCCCACTCTTCAAGATTTATTACAAGGTCTATAGTCTGGGTATCCTTTACACATTCTACACCAAACATAGTCTTTACATCTATAATTCCTATACCTCTAAGCTCTATAAAATGTCTTGTTATATCAGGTGCAGAACCAACCAGAGTTACATCACTGACCTTTTTTATCTCCACCACATCATCTGATACAAGTCTGTGTCCACGTCTTATAAGCTCAAGCGCTGCCTCACTCTTACCAATTCCACTGTCACCCATAATCAGTACGCCTTCGCCATATACGTCAACAAGTACAGCGTGAATAGATATTCTTGGTGCAAGCTCAACGTGCAGCCATCTAACAACCTCATGCACAAATTCAGAAGTAGTCTCACAATTATCAGTGAGAATAGGAATTCCATGTCTCCTTCCTGCCTCTATAATAAAATCATATGGAACTATACTTCTACAGAAGATGAGACAAGGTATCTTATAAGCAAACAACTTATCAAATATCTCTATATTTTCCTGTTCTGTATGCATATTTGCAATATAAGCATATTCTACGTTACCGCATATCTGTATACGCGCTGCATCGAAATGCTCAAAGAAACCAGCCAGCTGTACTGCCGGTCTGTTCATATTAGGATCTTTAATCAATATCTTGTCTGTGTCAATATCAGGCGTATGATTAACAAGGTTCATAGCCTTTATCAACTCAGTGACGGTAACACTGTATTCTTCTTCCATGCACAATCCTCCGTTATTATTGCATATTATACTGCACGACCATTAAAAATAGGGCTGTCATACGGCAGCCCCATTTTGTATCCGATTATTCTATGGTCTCGGAAGCAGCTTCCTTATACTTCTCTAAAATAAGTGCCTGTATTCTGTCTCTGGTCTCTGAATTAATTGGATGTGCTATATCTCTATATTCTCCGTCAGATGCCTTACGACTAGGC
>CAVELH010000025.1:0-13563 GCA_963616385.1 bacterium
CCGGTGTACCGCTTGTCTTATGGTTCAACATTCCGTCACGCACTTCCCAGGTAAGATTAAGTCCTCGTCCATTCTTCTCTAACTTCTCAACCACACGCACACTCTGCTCATTATGTAAGAATGGCTTGGATGTAAACTTAGATAAAGCCCTCTCTCCGGCATGTCCAAATGGTGTGTGTCCAAGGTCATGTCCAAGTGCGATTGCCTCAGTCAAATCTTCATTCAGCATAAGTGCTCTTGCAATGCTCCTTGCAATCTGAGACACCTCCAGAGTATGTGTAAGTCTTGTTCTGTAATGGTCTCCGTTAGGTGCGAGAAAAACCTGCGTCTTATGCTTCATACGTCTGAATGACTTGCAGTGTATTATTCTGTCCCGGTCACGCTGATATTCCGTACGCATATCACACTTTTCTTCAGCTCTGTCACGGCCTCTCGTTTCATCACTAAACGAGGCACACGGTCTGTATATCTGATGTTCAATTTGTTCATATCTTTCTCTAATCAACATATAAGCACACCTCTAATGATATTATTCTACAAAACTTAGAAAAATTCTTTTTTTTACACAAAAAAATCAGATATGACAACAAGCATAAAAATATGGAGCTACCATGTCAAAATATAATTAAATATTCCAAACAAGATAGCTCCATGCTAATTAAATATAATGTTATATATATTCCTTACTTTGCTGTTATTAATCCTGCATCGTTAAGGATAGTTGCCATATCTGTCAAAGAGAAGTTACTCCATGCATCTCCACGCATATCACCCTCAGTATCGACTGGTATTGTTGCAAGCCATTGATTTCTAAGTGCCTCATACTGAGAATCAAGATAATCTGATGCAACAGCATATACATAGCTGTCTCTAAGGTCAGTATCATTCACTGTTTTCATATATATGATTGTATATCCCATATCTCCGTCAAGAACATCTGTACACTCACCAGCCTTGATATCAGCCAATAACTCATTCATATCGTCTGAATAAGCACCTACATAACCTGATGTATCAGTACAATACGCAGATACGCCATACTTCTCAGCTACAGTTTCAGGATCCGCACCATCTCTGATATCCTTCAAAGCAGCCTCGGCATTCTCCCTGGCAGTTTTCTTATCAGCATCAGAAAGCTGTATATAATTGCCATCGTCATCCTTCTTAGGCTCATCATTCTCATCTACCTCAACAGTAGGGAATACCATATGGTACATAGTCTGGAAATTCATATCTTCGTATGATTTTGATAACTCATCTGAGATATCCTGTCCCATCTGGTTCTTAATATCATTCTCGAACTTCTCTACATATGTTCTCTCTGTAAATACCTCATCGATTATCTCATCAGATATTCCATATGTCTCAAATATAGACTCAGGTATAGCAGTCTTAAAATTACTTACCAGCTTATCCTTAGCTTCTATATCAGAATCATTAAGCTCAACATTATTGTGAAGTGCCACATCATATAATATCTTAGTCTCCCTGATAAGTGACAAAGCCTGATCCTTATATGTTGCCTCATCTTCCGCAGCCTTCTCTGGTGTAACACTATAGGTTATAATCTCCTGTATAGCATATACCATAAGCTCATCCATGCTTATATCGTAATCTCCTATAACCATGGCATCTGTTGCAGATGCTTCCTCCTTGGTATATACAACCTTAGTTTCTTTATCCTTCTTTCCACATCCAGTCATCATACCCATTGCCATAATGGATATCATGCCACATGCCAAAAGTCTTTTTCCAATATTATATCGTCTCATATAATCCTCCATAATTTGTTTAATTCTGTTACATTTTAGTCTTTTTCACATATGACGTCAACCCATTTCACAATTAATACATAAAAAGAAAGCCGTCACCCAAAGGATAACGACTTTCCGTAAGTTCTTAGTAAGAATTACTCCTTTACACCACCGAGTGCAACACCGGCAATGATATACTTAGACAATGCAAAGTATACAATCAAAAGAGGTAATACTGTAAGTGTAAGACCTACATATACGAAACCATAATCTGTTCTGATAGAGTCTGACTTCAAACCAGTAATGAACATAGGAAGTGTGTACTTTCTGTTATCACTAATCATCATTGTAGGTGTATACAAGTTGTTCCATGATGCGATGAATGCGAAGATTGCCTGTGTAGCCATAGCTGGCTTCATCAAAGGTAATGCAATCTTATTAAATGTAGAGAACTCGCCAGAACCATCAATTCTTGCAGCCTCAATAATCTCAACTGAGAGACCACCCTGCATGTACTGCTTCATGAAGTAAACTGTTGAAGGAGCTGCTATGGCAGGAATAATAAGTGGCCAATATGTATTATAGAGATTAACCTTAATCATCAAATTCATGAAACCGATGATAGAAACCTGTGCAGGAATCATCATGATTGCCATAATGAATGCCCAAGCCATATCTCTTAACTTAAAACGATATACTGTCAAACCATAAGCTGTCAATGTTGCGAAGTAAACCTGGAAAACTGTTGCAGGTACAGCTATGATAACACTGTGTAACATAGCCTGCCATACAGTAGTACCCTTACCTGCTGTTCTCTCAAGCATACCCTTAAAGTTGTTAATAAGCTGTCCACCAGGGATAAGCTTTATACCATGCTTAATAACATCTGATGTATGTGTTGTATTAACAATCATAACATAGAACGGAAATACACTTATTATACAAAGCAATACGCATATTACAGTTCTAAAAATCTTCTTTGCTCTAATCTTAGCTGCGTAGCCTGCATCTACACCAGCTGATGTTGTATTTGCCATTATCTACGCACCCCCTATCGAATTACTGCATGTTTCTGCTTTGGCTCACGATCCTTAGTCAAAGTAAAGAACAACATACTGATTATTAATGTTACAATAAACAAAATACCTGATATTGCTGCCGCTTTACCATAGTCAGGGTTCGAAGAGTTAGCAAACTCTCTAATCTGCATAGTAACGGTGTGTGATACTCTGTCTGGCTGACCGATACCTGTGTTGGTAACGTTGAACAGTGATGGAATATCGTACATCTGAAGACCACCGATAGCAGATGTAACAAGTGTAAACTGTAAGATTGGCTTAAGCAATGGAAGAGTGATGCTGAAGAACTGCTGCTTTCCATTTGCACCATCAACCATGGCTGCCTCATAAAGTGAAGGGCTTATACCAAGGATACCAGCTATTAAAACTATCATTGTATTACCATACCACATCCAGAACTGCATAAATCCTATGATTGTGATAGTAGCTCCTTTACTTTCCATAAAGAAGTTTGAGTTCTTTGCAATAAGTCCCATATTCTTGAGAAGCATTGTTACAGGTCCCTGATTACTGAACAGGTTGTAGAACAATACGGCGATAGATGAAGCTGTAATGATGTTAGGCATGAACATCAATACCTTGAATGCGCCCTGTCCCTTTAACTTAACAACTGTATCTGTAAACCATGCTGCTAAAAGCAATGCTAAGAGAATCTGAGGGATAAAGTTAATTATCCAAATAATAATTGTATTCTTAATTGAATTCATAGGCAATGTATTAAACCATACAGTGGCACCTGTCTTGAAGTCTGTCTTTGTAAGCATAGCCATATAGTTATCAAAGCCGCAGAATTTTGGTGTATTCCACTTACCATCTGTCATCTTATATGTAACGAAGCTAAGATAAAAGGTGTAAATCAATGGATACAACTGGAATAATAAGAATACCAAGAAGAATGGAGCAATGAATATATATCCATATTTTCCATATTCAACTGTCTTTCTTTTCATGATTTCACTTCCCCAACCTTTTATTATTTTTAAACATATTATCACGCATCCCCCGTCAGACATTTTATAAGTGGCACATTATATATACTACTTATAAAATGCCCAACAGTGGTCTATGTTTTTTTAAATTATGCACCGGGCGAACCCGGTGCATATAAGTTAGCTAAAAGCTAAATTTTTACAAGTTCTTTGATTACTCGATAACGATATCAGAGTAAGCGTTAGCAACCTGCTCCTTAACGTTAGCAATAGCATCTTCTACAGACTGACCCTCTGACCAGAATGTTGCTGCTGCTGAATCAAGGTAACCATTGAATGTTGCATCGTATGATGTAGCATACTGAAGTGAAAGTCCCTTAGCTGCCTCATCCCACTGAGCAAGAGGATCCTGACCATCAAGGATTGGGTTAGCACCAACACCATCAGCAATTAAGTTAGCAACTGCTTCCTGGTTGTTAGGGAAATCATAATCGTCTGCATATAAGTCATACATTGTGTCTGTATCGCAGCAAAGTGTATAGATAAGGAATGCTGCTAACTCCTTGTTAGGGCAGTTATCTGTGATGAGCATGTAAGAACCACCCCAGTGATAGCTAACTGGTCCTACACAAACATTCCACATACCCTTTGAATCATCAGCGAGTGACCACTGAACAAACCATGTACATCCGAAGTAACCGAATACGTCACCTGATGACATGTTAGCTGTCCACTCTGATGACCACATAGCTGACTTTAATGAATAATCATTGTCATAAATTTCCTTAGAAGTATTTAAGTAATCCTCAACACATGAGTCAATGTTAAGCTTACCATCTGATACCCATGGAGATGTCTTCTGATCGATGAATGCATACTTAAGATCATCTGGACCAGATACCATGTACTTACCAGCTTCCTTCATCTTAGCAGCTGTATCAAGGAATGTATCCCAATCCTTAACATATTCCTGAACCTCGTCTGGATCTGATGTACCAAGTACTTCCTCAGCTACATCTGTTCTGTAAACGAAACATCCAGGAGTTGCCTGCCATGTCATAGCCATAAGGTTACCATCTACAGTTGCATAGTCAATTGTGTACTGATATGCATTCTTGTACATATCAAGTGTAAGACCAGCATCTGTTACAGGAATTGCCCAATCCTGCTGTGCAAAGTAGAGAGCAACATCGTTATCAGCAGCTACTACTGAAGGTACATTGTCACCATTTGCTGTTACAGCGTTCTGGATACCTGTCTTGTACTCTTCACCTGTACCTGAAACATCAAGGTTCTCGTAGATTACGAGGTCTGATAACTCAGGATACTTTGTTCTGAAGTGAGAATCGATTCTTGAACCGAGCTCCTCATTCCATGAATAAACGTGAATAGCCTCGCCATCAGCTGAAGGAACTGCTAAACCAGTTGCATCAGAATCTGTTGCATCTGAATCTGAAGCAGATGTATCAGCCTCAGTAGCCTTCTCTGTTGTAGCCTCTGTTGTTGTCTCGTCCTCATTCTTATCGCCACAAGCTACGAGAGATAATCCCATTGCAAGTGCTAAAGAAAGAGCCATTGCTTTTTTGAATTTTTTCACAAAAAAACCCTCCTTTTATAATGTGTGTGTTGTCCCCCTTATGGGAGAACTATGTTTTATGAACCTATTCATTATCAGTCATAGACTGTTGGTTCCTTAAATCAAATGTGCAAGGTTGTCCCTTGCAACTAACGTCATTATAGGACATATTCAACAATTTTGCAAGTACTTTTTGTTTTTTTCTTTGTGCATTTGTACACTCTTACTAATCCTTTGTGTCCTATAAGCAGATTTTTACTATTTTGCCGCAATATATTGTGCAATTTTCCCAGCAAGTTCTTTTGGACAATATGTATAAAGTCTTGCAGGTCCGGATATCTCCTCAAATGTAATATTATCATATCCGGCAAAATACTCTCTGGCATCCTTATTATATAAATCTATATAATCAACATCTGAATTATCCTCAACTGACTGATTATATGTCTCGCTTACAGACTCATTCTCATTCACATAAGGCTCCATAAGTGGATTGGCATATATTATATACATAGGAATCTCTTCAGGTACCCCCTCTGCTGCAACAAGTGCCGCATTATCTACAGTAGCCAAATCTTCATTATACATATCTGTTGTATATCCACCCTTAGATACAAGAGCATTTCTTACCTTCATCTGCATCTCGGTATACAGCATATAATCATTTGTTGGATATATGCTCTTGACAATTCGCTGTCCGCCTATCTTACAAAACTGAACCAACAGATAATCGAAGAAGCCACAATATTCATCCTGCGTGATATCTGCAAACTGTTCAGGGTAATTCATTGTTATACCTATTATACTATTCACTTCCTTAGGGTACTGGCTTGCCCAATGGAATGCCTGTATTCCTCCTGTTCCTATTGCAACAAGAGTATATGGACCTTCAACGCCCGCTTCCTTAATAGCTGTCCTTGTCTCATCAAGTATCGTGTCTATATCTCTGCTCGCACCGCTTATCTCGCTGAATCCCACTCCGCTCCTGTCAACGTAAACAAGTCTGTAATCAGTAAGATTATCAAATAAAGGCTGTAACGCTATCGAGTCATCAACAACAGAGCAGCTATGCAAAAATACCAGAGTTTCCTCGGCATCCGCATCTCCCTCAACAAGAACATGCATCTGATGTCCATTAACCTCAACCATAACGCCCGGCGGTGTCATATATACCTTTTCCTTCTTCAGCTTACTCTTATGACTGAAATACAAAAATCCAACTATTCCGAGATTAATTACAGCAGTCGCAAGCATAAATATTATAAATATCTTAAAAAATGTATGTAGTACCTTCTTAAATCCTCTTTTTTTCATGTTAAATCTCCGTATAATTCGTATATATGTATGATATAAATATTATTATATAAATGTATAATATAAATCTACGCTATAAATGTATGACATCAATCTATAATATACCTTCTTATTATATATGTACAGTTTATATTCGTATAGTAAATGCATACCTACATATAATAATAGAGTTTTTTTCGATTGTAAATAGTTTTGAAAAATTTCACAATTTAACCCTTTTTAACATTATCTTCCTATGTTAAAATATACAACAGTTTATCATTTTTAAGGAGTCTTACTATAATATGGAAGAAAAAAAGAATAAAAAAGAAGCAACAGACGGCGCTGCCAATAAAAATCTTGCCACAATGAAGAAGAACGCCGGTGCTGAAGCTGCTGCCGAAGCCGCTGCTAAAAAAGAAGAAAACGGAGATTACACCGAGGATAATCTTGAGCTAAAGAGAATGAGTTTTCGCGACAGGACAAGAGCCAAGCGAGAAAAATTCAAAAAGAACATGGAGGGAATGACCAAAAAAGAAAAAATCGGTTACTTCCTATATTATTACAAATGGAAAATTGTGTTTGGTCTTTTGATTATCGCACTTGCAATAACTATTCCTGTTACCATATATAGAAACAACCGGCCTGTAGCCATCTCTTATGCCATAATCAACAGTCACTATCCTGAGAATATTAACGATAATGCCTTTGATGATTATATGAAATTCTATGGCTATACAAGCAAGCAGCAGATTATAACAAGCAATTATTCATATCTCGACCTTGAAACGTACGAGGAGGATTATGCAGCTAATTCAAACAGTGCCAATTTTACCTCTCTTCCTATGCTCTGTTACAATGGTTATTTCGATATAATAATAACAGATAAGACAGGTCTCAAGTACTGTGCCGCCCAATCCCTGATACAGCCACTTGATTCGGCTCTTTATCCAGATGTATATAAGGCTATAAGCACAGACTATGCAGACACCATTGTCTCAACAGAGAATACAAATGGTACCAAAAAAGAATACGGTATCGACATAAGCGATACCGCATTTGCTAAATCTCTTAATCTTGATTACAGCGATGTGTATATCGGTTTTATCGGTATAACCGACAGAAACCTTGCTAATTCAAGAAAAATCATGAATTATATATTCAAGCTAAACCTTGACATTTAAAGGAAACTGTAAATCTTGTGCCAAAATCTGGGCGGGATAACACGTCTATCCTGCCCTCATGGGCATCAATTATCCATTTTGCTATCGAAAGTCCAAGTCCTGAGCCTCCGGTATTCTCATTTCTCGCCTCGTCCGAGCGGTAAAATCTCTCGAATATATGCACAACCTCCGATGACTGCATACCAATTCCCTCATCCTGTATAGTGTAGGAAATTTCATCCTGATTCATAGAAACGCCAAGCTTTATTGTATCTCCTGCGGCTGAATATTTCGCAGCATTCTGTATAAATATCCTCATCGACTGCTTAATCATTGCTCTGTCACCATAAAATTTGACAGGTGTTGCTTCGGTCTGCGTATATTGATATTCATGCTGCGAATCTATCATTGCTGATTCGTCGCATACCTCTTGCATAACCTCTGCCATATCAAATTCAGAATTCTTAAGCGTATTTCTTCCGCTGTCTCCTCTTGCAAGGAAAAGCAGCTGTTCAACAAGCTCCTTCATATGCTCGGATTCATTTTTCAGTGCCTCTATAGATTCCTCTAAGACACTCTCATCATCCTTGCCCCATCTGTCAAGCATATTTACATATCCCTGTATTACAGAGATAGGTGTTCTAAGCTCATGTGATGCATCCGACACAAATCTCATCTGCTGTCTCTTGCTCTCCTGCATCTTAGAAAGAAGGTTGTTAAGTGCAACCTCTATGCTCTGCAAATCCTTATCACCTGTTGAAACCTTTATATCCACAGCATCAGGCGACAGCTTTGATATAGCATTTTCCAAATGCTCAAGATTATCAGCCTGAGTATAGCTTTCATTGCCGGCTATAGAGCTTATCTCCTCCGCCTTTACAGCCAAATCGTTAAGAGGCTTTAGGCTTCGCCTTATATCATTGGTGTGGAATAAATCTCCTGTCAGCTGTATAAGCTGAAATGCCACCAAAATGCAAAGAGGAAGCAGAAGATAATTAAGTATATTATACAAATAAAAGGTGTCTACTATCGTTTCACCATATGTTGTCACTAAAGCAAAGCTGTTATACGTCCTTCCAATGATATCATATGTAAGCTTACTTCTGTCATAAAACATTGAAAATCCGGCAAAGTCAGTTCTCCAATATATAATCGTTACTACTATCAATATAATAATTACAACATCCAGAGCAAGCATTGACATAAGTCTTCCAAGCCAAAATCGTATATTTATACGTCTCGCTATAGATGTCATTTTCTTACTTGTCTGTTTTCCATCTACCATATCTAATCATCCTTTATCACATAGCCAACGCCACGGACAGTGCGTATAAGCTTAATTCCATAGTGGTCGTCTATCTTAGTTCTTATATATCTTACATAGACATCAATGATGTTAGTCTCACCGATATAGTCATATCCGCACACTTCATTCATCAGCTTCTCTCTGTCGCAGACGATGTTTTTATTGCGCATAAGTGTATGCAGCAGCTCAAACTCTCTGTTAGTAAGTTCAACTTCCTCGCCGCGCACAAGTACCTCATGCCTGTCAACGTCAAGCTTTACTTCTCCAATCTCAAGCAAGTCGCTGTGAACCTGATTTGCTCCCGTTCTTTTCTTTAGTGCCACGCGAATTCTGGCAAGCAGCTCCTCTATCGCAAATGGTTTGGTTATATAGTCATCTGCCCCGGCATCTAATCCTGATACCTTGTCCATAACCGCATCTCTGGCTGTCAGCATTATTACCGGAACATCCTTCTCTATTCTTATTCTTCTTAAAACTTCCATTCCATTTAATCCCGGAAGCATTACATCTAATAATATAAGGTCATAGCTTCCCTGAAGTGCCATATCCAGTCCGGTTCTTCCATCTAATGCCTTCTCGACCTCATTTCCCTCATGCTTTAACTCAAGCTCCACAAATCGGGCAATTTTCGCTTCGTCCTCAATAATCAATATCTTACTCATAATTTCCTCTTTTAGCTATTCTTTATATCGTTCTTGATATTGCCACACGCGTCAGACGCCTTATCGCACATTTCATTTATATCAACTGACATCTTATCAACGCCATTAAAGTGATATTTGAAATCACAGAACAAACCTATAATAAGTAATGGCACTGTAACCCAGAACAAAAATATCACAAGAAGTACAAATATCAGTACCGGTATCTCCATTATCCGCTTGTCATCCTTCTGCACAGCAAATGTTACTTCCATTCCTTTTTTGATAATCCTCTTACACCACTGTACAAATTTGTCCACACCATCACCTATAGTTTTCTTCTTGCATGACTCATGGTAATCCGCCTGTGCAAGCGCAAAATCATTGCTTGTCTCTGTATGTGCCGTGCTGTAGCTTGTAACCTCAGGTGCCTTTATTTTACCGAGCTTCTCAAGATATACAATCGCATCTAATATATCATAATCGCAAGCCTCAAGTGCAGCCTTCGCATCCTCATATGAAACGCCTGTTTTCTCTCTTATTTTTTCTACCTTTTCTAAATTATCCATAATTATCTCTTCCTTTCTGATTATGTGGTTTCTGTAACCTTGTAGCTTTATATTACGGAAGTCACATTAATCTGTAATTTAAGAAAGATTAAAATCAGATTAAAAATAATCAACCTTTATTAAACAAAGCCCTTTAGCCGGAGCAGTAAAGCCAGCCTTACTTCTATCCTTTAATTCAATAAGCTCCTTCATGCTCTCAGGACTTCTCTTTCCTATTCCAACCTCAAGAAGTGTTCCTGATAATATCCTAATCATATACTGCAAAAATCCGCTTCCATGGTATGTCAGATTAAGATATGAGCCACTCACCGATATATCTATGTCGTATATTTCTCTGACTGTGGACTTTTTCATTTTCGGATTACCGCAAAAGCTCTTAAAATCATGCTCGCCTACAAGGTATGCGGCAGCCTTTTTCATAAGCTCCACATCAGGCTTCTTATCTGGTATATATACATATTTTCTGTTAAATACAGGCTTTAAATCTCCTATATAGCATGTATAGCAATAGGTCTTACCCATGGCATTGTATCTGCTGTGAAATCTGTCTGAAGCCACTCTGACCTCGCGAACACATATGTCATCCGGAAGGTATCTGTTCATATAGTCACATATCTCCTGCTCACTCATATCCGTGTCCATATGTGCATTTGCAACCATTCCCTTAGCGTGTACTCCGGCATCTGTACGCCCGGCACCTATCACCTCTATCTCCTTCCCTGTCATTACAGACAGCACATTCTCAAGCTTTCCCTGTATTGTAAGCTCGGTATTCGGCTGATGCTCCCAGCCATAATAACGCGAACCATCATACGCAATAATCATTTTGTAATTCATATCTGTTCAATCCTTTATATATTCTTATATATTCTTATATATCTGCCTTATTATCACATTCTATCACTCTACCGTCAACCAGATTAATTGTTCTTCCACAAGCTAGAAAGCAATAATCAGTGCAATAATAAATACTATCACCGCAAAAACATCCTTAATTGTATACCCGTCAAAAATATCTCCGTCAGCCCTCTTTTCTATGTAACTAACCTCCTCATATTTCTTATATGGCATGTCAAAGCTTAGCTTTTGCAGCTCCTCATACATTTCATGAACCTTTAGCTTCTGCACCACACAGTATCGTCGTTCAGCCTGTAGTGTAAATACATTATGTTCTTTTATATAATTGCTGCATATCTTCTGTTCAGTATGTACCATATAGCACCAGACAGACTTAAATGCACTATAGCCTGTCTTTATAAGGGCTATAAACAGATATATAACAGACAGCCATACCTCAGTTGCAAGCCCAAGTATAGAGCCTCCCGGCGACATAAGCATTAATCCTAGCATCGTGTCCACAACAAATACAACAGCAAATAAGGACAGCTTGGCAAACATATCTGATTTTCTGTTTTCTATACGTTTTTCAATTCCATCCGCCTGTTCCTTGTACATCATTTCTATAAAGCTGAGATTTGAAAGCAGCTCTGTGCGTCTGAATTCAAATTCATTTTTTCTGTCCTGCTCAGGAATCATTTCACTCTCAGAAATATCATTTATTTTAAGCTGCATGGCATCTCCCCCCACAATTCTTACCCGATATCAGCAATCAATAAGTAATAAATTAATATATTAACATATCGTTATATAACTAATATATTAATTATATTATACTTACAGCAGCTACGCAAACTAAAAATCAAGACATTGTATCAGATAAGCTAAGTATGGTTATATTTTTGATAAATATATTACCAAAAATACATTACTTTTTCATATTTGTCTGCTATAATCTATAGCAATCTATAAAATATACAAACAGGAGGAGCAATGGATATGGCATTTAGAAGCGATTTTCTATGGGGCGGTGCGATAGCCGCACATCAGGCAGAGGGTGCATGGAACGAAGGCGGCAAAGGTCCAAGCGTGGCTGACGTTATGACTGCTGGTGCAAACGGTGTACCGCGAAGAATTACTGATGGTGTGATTGACGGAGAAAATTATCCTAACCATGAGGCTATTGACTTTTACCATCACTATAAGGAGGACATTAAGCTTTTTGCAGAGATGGGCTTTAAGTGCTTCCGTACATCAATTGCATGGACAAGAATATTCCCTAACGGAGATGAGACTGAGCCTAACGAGGAAGGTCTTAAATTCTACGATGACCTATTTGACGAGTGTTTAAAATACAATATACAGCCAGTAGTTACTCTGGCACATTTCGAGATGCCTTATGGCCTTGTCAAGAAATATGGCGGTTTCAGGAGCAGAGAGTGTATTGATTTCTTTGTGAGATATGCAAAGGTTTGCTTTACACGTTACCAGCACAAGGTAAAATACTGGATGACCTTCAACGAGATTAACAATCAGAGTGCTTATACATCAACACATCATCTCTTTCAGGACAGCGGTCTTTTAATACATGAGGGTGACAATCAGGAGGCACTCATGTATCAGGCTGCACACTACGAGCTGGTCGCAAGTGCAAAGGCTGTTGAAATTGCACACGAAATAAACAGCAATATGATGGTCGGCTGTATGATAGCTATGTCACCTATTTATCCTCACTCATGTAAGCCGGAGGATATGATGGCACACGTTGACGCAATGCACAAGCGTTACTGGTATGCCGAGGTACACGCAAGAGGACATTATCCTGCATACGTTACAAAATATCTTGAGAGAAACAACATAAGGCTTGATATTATAGATGATGATATAAAGGCTCTTAAGAATGGCACAGTAGACTATATCGGTTTCTCTTATTATGCTTCATATGTTACAAGAAACCATAACCGCGCACCATTCTATACTTATATAGAAGAGACAGATATGGAGAACAACGAATATCTCCCTAAGAGTGACTGGGGATGGACTATAGATCCACTCGGAATGCGTTATTCCTTAAACTGGATGTACGACCATTTCGACCTCCCAATGTTTATAGTCGAAAACGGCTTTGGCGCCATTGATGAGAAAAAGCCTGACGGCACTGTGGATGACGACTATCGTATCGACTACCTCAAGGCACATATCAAGGCTATGAAAGAAGCTGTTGACTATGATGGTGTTGATTTGTTAGGATACACAATGTGGTCACCTATAGACATAGTTTCAGCTTCAACAGGTGAGATGAAGAAGCGTTATGGTTTTATCTATGTCGATAAGGACAACGAAGGAAATGGAACATTAGCACGAAGCAAAAAGAAATCGTTTGACTGGTACAAGCATGTGATTGAGACAAACGGTG
>CAVELH010000025.1:13573-20093 GCA_963616385.1 bacterium
CCCTATATCTAAATTATAAGAAAGGATTTAACAGCAAAGCAATGAAAAAATTAATAAGCTTAATGAGTATTTTAGTGCTAAGCCTCTGTCTGCTCACAGGCTGCGGCAGCGACAAAAAGGATGACAAGAAAACAGAGGAGACCTCTAAGACTACAACAGAAAGCACAGTCGATAATCAGACTGCAACCTCTGACGATTCGGACGAGCTTCTCTCCGGAACACATCATGTAGAGATAAATGTAAAGGATTACGGTACAATATCCGTAGAGCTTTACGCTGATATCGCACCTATTACAGTAACTAATTTTATAAATCTTGCAAAATCAGGCTTCTATGATGGACTTACCTTCCACAGAATAATAGATGGTTTTATGATTCAGGGTGGAGATCCTAACGGTAATGGTACAGGCGGCTCAGACCAGACTATCACAGGAGAATTTGCAGAGAACGGTCATCAGGAAAATAACATATCTCATGTAAGAGGAACTATATCAATGGCAAGAGCACAGGATTACAACAGTGCAAGCTCACAGTTCTTCATAGTACAGTCGGATAGTGATTTCTTAGATGGTCAGTACGCAGGCTTCGGAACTGTAACAGACGGAATGGACATTGTAGACCAGATATGTAAGGACGCTTCACCTATAGATAACAACGGAACTATAGAAAGCTCTGCACAGCCAGTTATAACATCTGTAACTGTTATAGATTAATACATTTAAAAATGGGCGTTTGTCTTAAACTCTGCTACGAGTTATCACAAACGCCCATATATTATTCATATATCATATATTCAAGTATAATATCATCCAGACACATTTCGTCTATCATATATTTATTATATATCCGACAACCTGTTTTTATATTTTAATCCCGCTTCAACATAACACTTAACACCCAGTTTATGAAGTATGCCACTATATCTATAGCTACTATAGTTGCTCCAACCGGTGTTGATGCAAGTATCGATATTATTATTCCAAGCAAAGCACATACAACTGACAGTATAGCCGCATATATTACCACTCCTCGAAAGCTGTTTATCATACGCATTGCCGAGAGGGCTGGAAATATAATTAACGCTGACACCAAAAGCGAACCAACTAAATTCATGGCAATAACAATAATAATTGCAGTTATAATCGCTATCATCAGATTGTACAGCTCTGTCTTTTTTCCTGTAGCACGGGTAAATGTCTCATCAAATGTAACTGCAAATATTCTGTTATAAAACAGGCAGTAAAAAAGTACAACTATAACAGACATTATAATACACATTAACACGTCTGCCCTACTGAGTGTAAGTATTGATGTCGAACCAAACAATGTACTGCACACATCACCAGACACATTTGCGGATGTGGAAAACTTATTTAACACAAGGTAACCTATTGCAAGCGCACCCACGGAGAGCATTGCCACAGCGGCATCGCCCTTTACCTTTGTATTCTGTCCCGTTCTAAGAAGTATAACTGCTGCCACTATTGTTACCGGCATGATAAGTACGGTAGTGTTTGCGAGCTTGAAAACTGTCGCTATCGCCATTGCTCCAAATGCAACATGTGAAAGTCCGTCTCCGATAAACGAAAAACGCTTAAGCACAAGTGTCACCCCAAGAAGTGACGAGCATAAAGCAATCAAAACTCCTACTATTATCGCATACCACACAAATGGGAAGCTCAAATAAAACTGTAATTTCTCTATCATTTTCTCCTACGCCTCCCTGCTCTCACTAATGAAATGTCTGCCCTTATCACTGTTTAAGTATTCCTGTTTTGTTCCGTAGAACGAATTATCCTTCTCGACATGTAAAATATGTGTGGCATATGAGATAACCTGTAAATCATGCGACACCATAATTATTGATATTCCCTCTTTGTTTAATGATGCTATAAGCTCATAAAACTCTGCTGTTGCCTTAGGATCAAGTCCGGTAACAGGCTCATCAAGTAAAAGCACCTTCTGTGCGGCACATAGAGCTCTCGCAAGCAAAATCCTCTGCTGCTGACCTCCGGACAGATTTCTGTAGCTGCTTTTCTTCAAATCGGTAATATTAAGCTTCTCCATCATCTCATTTGCAAGCTTCTTCTCTTCCTTGCCATAAAAACATCTTTTACCGCACTTAGACAATGTTCCAGATAACACTATCTCCCACGCTGTCGCAGGAAAATCCCTCTGAACAACCGTCTGTTGGGGAAGATATCCTATCTCATACGGCTTAAGCCCATCGCCCATGGCTATAGTGCCTACCATAGGCTTAAGAAGCTGCAACAAATTCTTGACAAGTGTACTTTTTCCAGCACCATTTTCTCCGACTATACACAGATAGTCGCCTTTATCTACCTTGAAGCTTAAGTTTGATACTATCGGTATTCCCTCATAACCAAGCTCCAAATTCTCACATGTAATATATGACATGACAACCTCCATATTAAAACGCAACTCATTTGCATTTATTGATTGTAAACGCAAGGGACTTAATTGTCAAGCTATTTTAATAAAGCTGTTTTTTTGAAGGATTGCCACAAAACGATTAACTCTCTCATACATATTTTCCTCGTCTGGAAATGCATATGTCATCTGCATGAATATATCATACACCGTACTCTTTCCATCAATGTACAGCCAGAGCCTTGAGCCATAGCAGTCAAGCTCAATATGGGTGTACCTCGGCTTTCCGAATAATCCCTGTGCTATCTTATTGTATATGCCTTTATTTTCTATTGTGAGGTTCACATATCCATTTGCAGATATCTGCCACTCAAGCTTATCATTATATAGTGCCACATGGTTCATATAATCCATCTCGTGCATACTAAGTCTCCTTTTTAAGTGAGCTTCTCACCATTATAAATATCAACGCAGCAAAAAATATAATACTTCCCGCATATCCTAGAACATTTCCCATATCTATGATATCTGCTATCGTTCTTCCCTTATATGATATAAGTGCAAATACAGCAAGCAATATACCAACCAGACCCTCACCTGCAATAAGTCCTGAGCTAAACAGGGTTCCATTTTCTATCGCTTCGCTGTTCTCAGGCGCAGTCTCTCCATTATCAGTTTTTTCTTTGCCACGTCCTGATATATACCACCTTACGAGTGCCCCGATAAATATCGGTGCAGACAGATGAATAGGAAGGTACAAGCCTATTGCAACCGGCAGCACAGGAAGTCCTAACACCTCTATTGCTATGGCAATTCCAATTCCACATAAAACCATAGTCCATGGAAGAGAGCCTCCCATAACGCCCTCGACAACGAGCTTCATCAGTGTTGCCTGCGGTGCAGGAAGCTCCGTACTTCCATAGCCCCACGCGCTGTTAAGGAGATACAGCACACCACCTATGGCAAGCCCTGCCGCAAGAGTTCCTATAAGCTCGCCTATCTGTTGTTTTACAGGAGTTGCCCCCACTATATATCCTGTTTTTAAATCCTGTGAGGTATCACCTGCCATAGCAGCTACTATGCAGATAACAGTACCTATGCAGATTGCCGACGTCATACCCGCATAGCCATCATAGCCTAACAGCTTTAAAAAGGCTGTCGCTATAATCAAGGTTGCAATAGCCATTCCCGATACCGGATTGTTCGATGAACCAACCAAGCCCACCATACGGCTTGATACTGTCGCGAAGAAAAATCCAAATACCAATATGAGCAGTATTCCCGCAAATGAAATTGGAACTGATGGTATGACAAATAAGAGCAGTGCAACCACAAGTATACCTACTGCAACTATCCACATAGGCATATCACGTTCTGTTCTAAGAGCGTTATCCTTCTCCCCCGACTTATGTCTGCCGTAACCCAAAATGGCAAGCTTAAAGGTTTTCCATATAACCGGAAGTGATTTAAACAGGCTTATTATTCCACCTGCCGCAACTGCCCCAGCTCCAATATATCTGACATATTTTCCCCATATGTCCCATGTACTCATATCTCTTATAAGTTCTGTTGCCGGAGCAATTACAGAATCAGCACCGAACAAGGCTATGGCAGGCATAAGCACCAGCCACGCAAGTATACCTCCCGCGAACATATAGCTTGCAATCCTTATTCCACATATATAGCCAACACCAAGCAATGCAGGAAGCACGTCCACGCCAAAGCCGGCTCCTCTGTAGAAGCTGCTGCTATAGTCAACCTCTGACGGAAACAGCTTGACACCGTCTGTCAAAAACTTATATCCGGCAGATATACCAAGCCCCGAAAATACAAGTCCCGATTTTTTTCCTCCCTTTTCTCCCGCAAGAAGAACATCTGCACAAGCTGTTCCCTCAGGAAATGGAAGTTTGCCATGTTCCTCTACAATGAGCGCTCTTCTAAGAGGGACCATGAACATTACACCAAGCACTCCTCCGCAGAGGGTTATGAGTGACATTTCAAGAAAGCTTGGCATGGCATCACCACCCCACATAAATAACGCAGGCAACGTAAATATCGCCCCGGCAGCAAGCGACTCACCGGCAGAGCCTATTGTCTGAACCATATTGTTCTCAAGTATCGAATCCTTTTTCAGCCATACTCTTATTATTCCCATAGATATAACAGCAGCAGGAATTGATGCTGAAACCGTCATTCCCACTCTTAAACCAAGATAAGCGTTTGCACACCCAAACACTACCGCAATTATGATACCTAATATTACAGATGTCTTTGTCATCTCCGGTATATTTTTCTTAGAATCAACGTAAGGCTTAAATTCATTATTCATATAGTTTACCTGTTCCTTTTTGTTAGTTAGTACCTGCCACAGGCTTATTTGCGGCAAAAAAGAGTGATACACACTATATGTTCCTCTCAAAAAATATAGTATGTATCACTCTCGTATAGTCGGTAAGGTATTACTATATACCACTTATTTTACGACAAGTCTTTCCATGTCTCTATAAAATACCGGATATGATATATCCACACATTCGCTTCCAAGTATCTCTGTCTCTCCGTCAGAATTCATGGCTGCAACAGCAAAGCTCATTGCAATACGATGGTCAAACTTGCTGTCTATTACTGCACCGTGTAATTCTTTGCCACCATTTATAATCATTCCATCATCTGTCGCCTGTACATCTGCCCCCATAGCCTTAAGGTTATTTACGACAACATCAATACGGTTAGATTCCTTGACCTTTAATTCCTCTGCATCCTTTATAACTGTTGTTCCGTCCGCAAAACAGGCAAGTATGGCAATCACAGGCAACTCATCAATAAGTGTAGGTATTATCTCTCCACCTATCGTACATCCCTCAAGTGCTGAGGTTCTTACTGTTATATCAGCGGTAGGCTCTCCTGTTCTTCCCTCGTGCTCACTCACCTCAATATCTGCACCCATCATTTGGCATACCCTTATTATTCCATCTCTTGTCGGATTTATGCCTACATTTTTGATTGTAATGCATGAATTAGGTGTTATAAGTCCGGCAACTATAAAATATGCTGCGGACGATATATCTCCCGGAACGTAAATCTGTCTTGCATAGAGTTCATCGGCAGGCTTCACGATAACTGTTTTTCCTTCTGTCTCTATATCAACACCAAACTCCTTAAACATAAGCTCTGTATGGTTTCTGCTCACGGCAGGCTCTGTTACAGAGGTCTCTCCATCAGCATAAAGTCCTGCAAAAAGCACAGCGGATTTCACCTGAGCTGAGGCTACAGGTGACTGATAATTTATTCCCTTAAGCTTCTTTCCATGTATTATAAGCGGTGCACATCCATTATTATTCTCGCTTGTGATATCCGCGCCCATCATAGAAAGTGGTGTCATAATTCTTCCCATAGGTCTTTTTTGTATTGACGCATCGCCATTCACTCTTGAGGAAAACGACTGTGCAGCAAGTATTCCCGACATAAGTCTTGTCGTCGTTCCACTGTTTCCAACATCAAGTGTTTCAGAAGGACTAACCAGCCCTCTCAAGCCACGTCCCTGTATGGTAACTATACCGTCATCTCCTGTATTCTCTATGACAACACCCATTTTTCTAAAACAATCTATAGAAGAAAGGCAGTCTGCCCCCTGTAAAAAGCCATACACCTCTGTTGTTCCCTTAGCCAATGCGCCAAGCATAATACTTCTGTGTGATATAGACTTATCTCCCGGTACAGTAATCTCTCCCGATAAACCTTTAACTCTTGTAAGCTTCATATTTTATCTCCATTTTCATTATGTTGTAGTCATCTCTGATTGTATATTTTTTATTATATCATTTATAATATATCCCATATGCAAGGTCAACGCAAGGTATAAATACTCATGTTGAAACGCAAAGTATTTTATACTATAATGTGTCTGATTGTTTTATAATCATCAGGAGGATTAATATGAATCAGTTAATGAATATGCTAGAGAACGGCAAATCTCAGTTCCATGTCGTTGATACCAGCAAAAAAATATTGGAAAATAAGGGGTTTGAGCTTTTGTCAATTAATGACGAGTGGGTTCTTACCCCTGGCAAAAAATATATGACAATTCCTTACTCATCTATGCTTGTCGCATGGGTTATGGGGGAAAATG
>CAVELH010000026.1:0-20055 GCA_963616385.1 bacterium
CACAAAGTCATCCGGTGTTGGAGAGATTCTTGCGGCAGCAGAGTTCTATGACTATGATGCCAAGTACAATAATGCAGAGTCAAAGACTGTAATTGGTCCTGATATGCCAGATGGCAAGGAGGATGAGATAAGAGAGGATGCCGTTAAGATATTCAATGCACTTGACGGGTTTGGACTTTCAAGAGTAGACTTCTTCCTTGAGAAGGACACAAATTGCGTAGTATTTAATGAGATAAATACTCTTCCGGGATTTACATCTATAAGTATGTACCCTATGTTATGGGGTGCTAAGGGCTACGATATAGAGAAGCTTGTAGAGACACTTATTGAGATGGCAGTGGAGAGACCATAATGAAGGTAAATATACAGTTTGAGAGTACGGACACCGATGGAGAGGTGTCCGTATCTAATATAAGTGCAGTAATGCAAAAAAGAGAAAATGATTATAGGCTGGTCTATGTTGAGGATTTATCAGGTGACGGAAAGATGACTAAGTCAACTATGCTTCTCTCAGATACAGGACTTAGAATAACGAGAACCGGCGAGCTTAAGACTGATTTTATGTATGGACAGTCTATGACTCACCATACTTCATATGAGACACCATATGGAAGATTTCCGGTTACACTAGAGACTGAGGATTATGATTTTAAGCTTGGTGGAGAGGAGTTTATAATCAGTGCCGAAACAGGTTACAGACTTATTGTAGGTGAGCAGGAACCGCTCTTTATGCGTATGAAAATACGGGTAACTCCTATTGGTTAGATGATGCGTTATCTTCTTTTAACTTCTTACTCTTAAGGATAAGAACAAGAAGTACGATTAATGCTATACCGGAGATAATACATGATATTACGGTAGCTGTGTTATTTGAATATATGAATTGTGGTACGAGGAAGATGCTTATATTTACAGCCATGTGAAGAATTATGCTATATACTATGCTTCCAAGCCTCTGTGCTGTTATTCCAAGTACGATACCCATAACAAAGGCATATATTATCTGGACTATATTGCCATGATATAAGCCAAATAGTGCTGCCTGAAGTATTATTGCCACGATAGCTGGCATACAGCGTTTGGCATAGTTCATTATTACCCCGCGGAATAAAAGCTCCTCACCCATAGGTGCGAGGAGTATAACTGATAAGATTAAAAGCCATGATGACTGCGCACCTGTTACATTAGATACCAGAGAATCATAGTTTTCAAATGTCTCCCTGAATAATGGACGTATAAGAGCGAGAACACAGTCAACAAGAATCTGTGCCATATATCCGCATACAACAAGCCCGATTATAGTCTTAATTAATCGGGATTTATTTATGCCTAAGCTCTTTATGTTATCAAGAATAGTTGTATCGTCTTTTTTCACAAATGCTCTGTAATACCATATTCCAAAGCACAAAATAAAAAGGGCATATTGTGCTAAACTAATATATGCCCTGTTCATAGGCTGATTATATGCGTCTGTTATAATCTTTCCCATTGAACGAGTACGGACTGTTCTTGTATCTGATAAAAGATTATATATGAATATAATCAGAGCATCACCGGCCATTACCGCATACTGTAGAACAGCTGCGATAAAAACCGGTAAAAATATACATATTATATCTTTGAATGTATAATTCCTATTTGATACCATCTTTAATCTTCTTAGCTCTTTCTTTTTCACGCTTGATTTCTTCCTTGGACTTAACCTTGTCAAGACCTTTGGCTTTGTTCTGAGCTTTAGCCATAACCTCGTCGTTAATCTGCTTCTGGTACTCTGCCTGACGGGCACGCATCTTATTTCTAAAGCCCTTTTTCTTCTTGCCATTTGCCTCTTCCTCAGCAATAGCATTATTCTTCTTGCCACGTACGCTCTTAACACTAAGTACATAGATACCGCTTACCATCGCCTTTACTTCGCCCTTAGTAGGAACTTCATCGAAGATAGCGTCATCACAGATAAGGTTCATAATCTGTGGACCAATCTTAGCCTTAACGATAGGGAGCTTAGCCTTCTGGTATCTCTTAGGTGTCTGCTCAAGAACCATCTTAGGCAGACCGGCTTCCTTCATAGGTAATATCTTCTTGTCGATAACAAGCATGGTAACAGGCTGTGCTGCCTCTGCCATCTGTTCTTTCTGTGAAATCTGTTTCTTCTGAAGCTTATCACCGAACTTATACAGGACAAGCATGGCAATCATTGCCACAACAACAATAATAATTAAAACTAACCACCAATGCATTGGTTTACCTCCGTAAAATTATATTTTGTGAGAATCTCTCATGCTCTGAATCATGCCCGGTATCTCATTATAAATTGCCTTTCTCTCCTTAGGTGATAATTCTGTTGGGTAAAAAGGCTTTCCGAACTCTATAATAACCTTATGGCTTCTTATACGTCTCTTAGGAGCTGATTCAAGCAACAAATCTGAACCACTTATCGCAACAGGTACAATAGGAGATTTTGACTTCTCTGCCATCTTATAGCCACCCTCCTTGAAAGGAAGAAGAGTATCAGTCTGGTTACGGGTTCCTTCAGGGAACAATACCATTGAATGTCCCATCTTCATAAATTCAGCACCCTGCTTTATAGTCTCCATACCCTGTTTGATATCATTTCTGTCTAAGAACAGGCAGCCTATGTCATCCATATATAATGGAAGCAGAGGAATCTTGCGCATCTCCTTCTTAGCAATGAAACCTACAGGTGTTCCTATTGACTCATGGTATATTAGTATATCAAAATAGCTTCTGTGGTTACCTACGAACAGTACAGGTACATCGGTTGGAATATTCTCCTTACCCCTTACCTCAACGTGGCAACCTGATAATTTTAACTCAAGACGGAAAAATCCCGATACATATTTGCGGCTTTTCTTCCATGATTTGTCAGGATCCTTCTTCCACAGGTTTCTTAAATACCAGTGGTATGGGAGACTGAAGAATAAAGCAATCATCAGGACGATTCCAACTCCAACTGTTTTCATAGGCGTTACCTCCTTATATTCTATCTGCCAAACATCTTACATGTCTCGTACAGACGTGCCTCAAGTGCAGGTGTTAAGGCTTCTGCCTTATATCGCCATGCCCAGTTGCCCTCTCCGACACCCGGTGTGTTAAGACGTGCCCATGAATCAAGGCAGAGCACATCCTGAAGAGGAACTATCGCCATATTAGCAACAGAACCAAGGCAGGCACGAATCATTACCCAGCATATATCGCAGCCGTCTGTTGAGAAATATCTTCTAAGCTTATCCTTTGAAGCCTCAAATGCGTGGTTATACCAGCCAAGTGTAGTATCGTTATCGTGAGTACCTGTGTAGCATACACAATTTCTGGTGAAGTTGTGAGGAAGAAAATCATTCTCCTCAGGATTCTCAAATGCAAACTGGAGAACCTTCATACCCGGCAGACCAAACTTATCTCTTAACTCTGTTACAGACTCATCAATCTCACCCAAATCCTCTGCGATAATAGGCAGATGATATCCGAGTGTAGCCTCAAGCTGTGTAAAGAAATTAACGCCAGGTGCTTTAATCCATTTACCATTTACTGCGGTTTCCTCACCATATGGAACAGCCCAGTACTGGTCAAAGCCACGGAAATGGTCAATACGAAGGAAATCTGATAAGGTGAGCTGATGCTTAATACGGTTAAGCCACCACTCATAACCTGTCTCAGTGTGTTTCTTCCAGTTATATAAAGGATTGCCCCATAACTGACCTGTAGCTGAGAAATAATCTGGTGGAACTCCGGCAACGACTGTAGGATAACCCTTAGAGTCAAGCTGGAAGAGACTCTGGTTAGCCCATACATCCACGCTGTCCCAAGCCATAAATATAGGAATATCACCAATTATTGAGATACCCTTGTCATTTGCATATTTCTTAAGATTAGTCCACTCATAATAGAAAATGAACTGGATGAACTTATAATAGCCCATCTCCTTCTCAAGCTTATTAATCCATGTCTCGCGCTGACGCTTTGTAGGTTTCTTAAGATTATCCTCCCACATATACCAAGGCATACCGTTGTGGTAATCCTTGCCAGCCATGAATAAAGCATAGTCCTCAAGCCATACAGAGTTCTTGCAGAATGAGTTATATTCATCCATAAGCTCCTTGCTGCCTGAGAAATTATCATGTATGTTACTGTCTGAAAAACGCTCGTAAGCTCTCTTAAGTAAACCTGTCTTAAACTCGATTAAGTCACCGTAGCTAATCTGCTCTGGATTCCAGGCAGGCATATCTGAGAAATCTGAGTCATACAGGAGACCTAACTCCTTTAAGTGGTCTAAGCTTATTATAAGTGGCTGTCCTGCAAATGCGGAGAAAGGCTGATATGGCGAGTCGCCAAAGCCTGTATGTCCGAGTGGAAGAACCTGCCACGTATTTAAACCGGAACGTACCAGAAAATCAATAAAGTTGTAAGCATTCTGACCTAAATCACCGATGCCATATGGACCGGGGAATGAGGTTGGATGCAATAGAATACCAGCATATTTTTTCGGCTTCAAAATCTTATCCTCCCTAAACAATCGGTGTCTGTGTTATATAAAAGCACTAAATTTTATTATACATAATTTATATTGAAAACACAATCTTATTTCATCATATCATATAATTTCTCAAATGCAGGCAATGAGCGTTCAACCATTTCAGTAGAAACACAGTAAGATATTCTGAAATGTCCCGGACAGTTGAAGCTGTCACCTGGAACAATAATAAGGTTAAGCTCCTTTGCGGCAGTCCAGCAGAACTCATTTGCATCAGGAATAAGTGTGCGAGGGAACATATAGAAGGTTCCGCCTGGTTTAACTATGTGATAACCAATTCTTGTAAGCTCATTATATAGAAGATTCATGTTATTTTCATATACAGAGAGGTCGCTGGTCAGGTTAAGAACCTTCTCAACACCAAGCTGTATTATAGAAGGAGGACAGTTATGTCCTGTAAAACGTGATATCTGTCCACACATTAACACGATAAGCTTAGCATCCTTGCAGGCTGGATTAACTGCTACATAGCCTATACGCTCACCCGGAAGTGAGAGTGACTTGCTGAATGAGTAGCAGCATATAGAATTGTCGTAGAAGGCTGATATGAATGGTGCATCAGTACCCTCAAATACAATCTCTCTGTAAGGCTCATCAGATATAAGATATATATCATGGCCATACTCCTTCTGCTTAGCGCGGAGTATATCTGCAAGTCTTGCGATTGTCTCTGTTGAATATACGATACCTGACGGATTGTTAGGTGAGTTAATGAGAATAGCCTGAACATTTTCGTTCATAGCCTTCTCAAATGCATCAAAGTTAATCTGGAATGTATCTATGTCGGCAGGTATAATTGTAAGCTTGGCACCTGTACCTGTGACATAAGGAACATACTCAGGGAAGTAAGGTGCAAAGGTTATAACCTCATCATTCTCCTTAACTACGCATCTTAATGCGTGAGAGAGCGCACCGGCAGCACCCGATGACATAAATATATTATCTATAGTATAGTTCATATTAAATCGCTTATTTAAAGAATCTGCCACTGCCTGTCTGGTTGAATCAATACCGAGGGAAGGGCTGTAGCCGTGAAGTGATACAGGGTTCTTAGTTTTAAGCATATCAATCATTGCATCTGTGAACTCCTGTGGAACGGGAACAGAAGGGTTTCCGAGGGAATAATTGTAGATATTCTCTGCACCAATCTCTGCCGCTTTTTTGTTGGCGTATGTAAAAAACTCTCGTATAACAGAGCCCTTGCCTGTCATATCCTTATACATCTCGTTAATCATCCGTATTTACCTCCAAGAACGTATGTTACTAAAAATACTCTGGGTATAGTATATCAAATAATACATCAAATAAAAAGAAAAAAAACATGTGGTGAAGAAACCGGGGAGGGAATTCATTCACCACATGTTTGAGGGGAGAGAGGATTCAAATATATGAAAAGCTCTTACAATGTGTACTATATCAATTATTTGTGTTCAAATTATGTTCTAAATGTGAAAAATAAATCACAATTTGACGAATCCTCTTATTCTAAATTAGATAACTCCTTCATGGATATGTCGAGCTGATGTAATGTCTTCTGGATAGAGTCATTAATAACACCTGACTCGTGAGCCATCTTACCAAACTCATGAGCAACTACTGTAAATCCACGTCCTGCCTCACCTGCTCTTGCAGCCTCAATAGATGCATTAAGTGCAAGTATATTCTGCTTGTTTTCAATCTTCTTAAGTCCCTGTGACTTGGATGTAAGCTCCTTGATAAGTGCAGTTGCATCTCCTATCTCGCTTATAAATGATGACTGTAACTCCTCGTACATCTTCTTTCTGTAAGCAGATTCAAGAAGATTCTGAACAGAAGCTACAAGCAAATCTGCCGCAGCCTGAACAGTGTCTTCGTCTGTGTCCTCATCAAGAGGTCCTCCGATAACTGATGCTACTACAACCTCGTCTACTTCGATTTCTTCACTAAAAGCCTCTATATTATCGCGTGAAAAACCTAATTTGTTTGATAAGAAATTACCCTCGTCATCAAGTGCGACAGCAATCATGTTAGTAGATGCCGCCCACTTAGCAAGCAGGTCATCCAATAAATCGGTGTTAAGGTAATCTGATATTGTCATGATGAACCCTCCTTAAAAATGTAATATAACTAATATCATTTTAGCTAATTTTTTATTAAATTTCAACATAAATATAGTATTTGTGGTATTTATTTCTGTCAAAGGGCTGCGCACTCATTTTATTTTACAGAAAAATATTTTTTGACCGTAATATCATAATATTGTATACTTGTATTTACATGATTAGAGAAACAAATTAAGAGATTAGAATTAGTGATTACGGGAGATTTTAGATATGATATTTGATACTCATGCACATTATGATGACAGTGCATATGATGATGACAGAGCTGCTTTGTTGAAGGGATTTAAGGAGCATGGCGTTGGAGCAGTTGTCAATATAGGAACTAATATTCATACATCAGAGGTAACTGCTCATATGACAGAGGAATACGACAATGTGTATGGAGTTGTGGGAATATATCCATCAGAGGTTGCTGAGCTTGAGAATCCAGACAATGTGGTAAAGCTTAAGGAGCTTGTCAAAAATTACAGCAAGGTTCTGGCAATAGGCGAGATAGGGCTTGATTATCACTATGAGGACACGGATAAGGTGCTTCAGAAAAAATGGTTTGAAGGTCAGATGGAGCTCGCAAGAGAGTTAAATGTTCCTATAGTTGTTCACAGCAGGGATGCAGCTAAGGACACGGTGGATATAATGCGTGGTTGTAACGCAGGGGACATAGGTGGAGTTATCCATTGCTATTCATACACAAAGGAGATGGCGAGAGATTTCCTTGACATGGGATTTTATTTTGGTATAGGTGGTGTTCTTACATTTAAAAATGCCAGAAAGCTCCGCGCGGCAGTAGAGTATATCCCAATGAGTAACATTGTTTTAGAGACCGACAGCCCATATCTCACACCTGAACCATTTCGTGGAAAAAGAAATAATTCCGAGAATATTGTATATGTTGCCAGACAGATTGCTGACATAAAGGGTATCAGCGAGCAGGAAGTGTATGATATTACATGGAAGAATGCGTTAAATCTCTATAGGATAGCTGATTAATTACGGAGGTTGATATGGAAAAGCTAAGTAATCCTCAGGTTACAATAGATATAATTAAAAAATACAATTTTGCATTTCAGAAGAGATTCGGTCAGAACTTTTTGATTGACGGACATGTGGTTGAGAAGATAATAAGCTCAGCAGATATAACAAGGGATGACATAGTTCTTGAAATTGGACCGGGTATAGGAACAATGACTCAGTATCTCGCAGAGGCAGCAGGACATGTATACGCTGTCGAGATAGATAAGAATCTTCCTGTTATACTTGAAGAAACTCTGGCAGATTATGATAATGTAACGGTAATAAATGATGATATTCTCAAGGTAGATATAGCGAAGCTTACGGAGGGTAAGCCTATAAAGGTTGTTGCAAATCTTCCTTATTATATAACAACTCCTATAATTATGGGATTATTTGAGAAGCATATACCGGCAACATCTATAACTGTTATGGTGCAGAAGGAGGTTGCACAGCGTATGCAGGCAGCTCCGGGAAACAAGGATTACGGTGCACTGTCACTTGCAGTACAGTATTATGCCTCACCTTATATAGTTGCAAATGTGCCGCCTAACTGTTTTATGCCAAGACCAAATGTTGGTTCGGCAGTTATAAGACTTACCTGTTATGATAAGCCTCCGGTTGTGGTTAAGGATGAGACGCTTATGTTTAAGCTTATAAGGGCAGCATTTAATCAGAGGAGAAAGACCTTACAGAACGCATTAAATAATTCTCCTGAGCTTAATGTCACAAAGGAGCAGGTCGTAAATGCACTTAGAGCACTTGAGCTTTCGGAGACTGTTCGTGGTGAGACCTTAAGCTTAGAGCAGTTTGCACATTTGTCGGATTTGCTCGGATAAGAAAAAAATATAACATAATAATGCAGTTATAAATAACCTTGCAGTAACATATATACATAGTATGTCACGGAGTATGGCTTAATATGAATATACGGGAAGCGAGGTTTTGTTATGCAACAGGGGAGATGGGTGTCCTACATATATCGATACCGTAATGGTGTAAGGTGCGAGAATGCGGGATTTATAAAGGTACAGAGGATAGCGCACAGATTAAGAGATGATGTCAGGATTCAGATTGGACTTAAGCTCTACAAGAAGAGGGCTTGTGATTGTAAGGTATATCTTCTGCATGATACATATAGGACGGAGTATTTGCATGAGATACATTTTGCTGCGGAGGAGAGAGATACGATAATGAGCCGCATAGAAGTTCCTTGGGACAATCCGCTGGGGGACGGAATGTCAATAGAGAGCTATGACGGACTTTTTTTCCTGTGTGATGATGGCGAAATGCTCACAGGAATGTGGAATGAATATGAGGTTCAGTTAAAGGCAATTACTGACAATATGAATAAAAAAGTGGAAAATACAGAGGATGAAGAGGCAGGGCATATGCAGAGGAAAAAGCGTGTACAAGAGGAAGAGCGTACACGGGGAGAAATGCGTATACAGGATGCAGAGCACGATAGTAAAAATATCAGTGAAGAGCAACAGCAGGATGCTATACAGGAAAGTGTTCAAGGTGAGGAAGATATTCAGCAGGAATTGGAGGAGGTATCTGCTACTGAGCAGATTACCGAGTCATGGCAGACTATATTAGATACATATCCAAGATTGCCGTTATTTACGGACAGTCAGTTGTTAGAATGTGTTAAGATAGTTCCTCAGGATATAGGTAAGCTTGCCATAGGAAATTGGAAGCTCGGTGTAAATACATTTGTTTCACATGGCTATTATCATTACAGATATCTGATGCTTGGCAGGGTAAAGTTTGATAGTGGCGAGTGTGTTGTTATAGGAGTTCCCGGAGTATTTACAAATAAAGAAAAATATCTTGCCAACATGTTTGGTTTTGATACATTTGTGCCTGCAAAAAAATCAAATGTTTTAACAGGTAATTTCGGTTACTGGGTATCTGAGGTGCGACGAGAGTAGCGGATAAGGTCTACATAATGTCCCATAATGTTGGCACTTTGGGGCTCATATTGCACAGGGACAAAGCCAAGCTTTTTGGCGAGATGAAGAGATGCTTCGTTATCGGGATGTATGCGCGCATCAATTCTTGTTATTCCATAGTAACGCTGCAATACATCTATACCCATACAGCATGCATCGTAGGCAATGCCGCGATTCTGGTAGAGTGCATCAACCTTATATCCTATTTCGGCATAGGTCTCGGTGCTGCTGTGCATAAAATTAAAATTAACGGAGCCAATTATACGGTTGGCATTATTTTTCTTGTAAATATAATATCTTATAAATGTTCCATATAAATAAGCCTTATATTCCCTTCTAAGCATTGCCTCATGGTAATCTATAGTATAGAAATCATGTGGGCGGGTAGGCTCAAATTGTTCAAAATTCATACGATTTCGGAGATACAGGTCAAGAACATTTTTGGCACTTAGCTCATTTTCAACTCTAAGTATTAAATTATCAGACGTAAGTGTAAGTGGTCCCATAACGTACTCCTAAATAATATAAAATAGTAAACAGGTATTTATATATCAGAATACTCATATTTTAATAATACGTCAAGGTAATAAAATTTTGAAATATTGATTGTTTGTTTTGTTAAAAAATATTATAATGGATACAAAATGAATACAAAAATAAAAGGTGATAAAACACACATGGAAAACAGTGATATGATAGACGAGATAACCAAAGACGATGAAAAATATATGAGACAGGCAATTAAGCAGGCGATAAAGGCACGCGACAATCAGGATGTGCCTATCGGCTGTGTAATTGTGTATGAGGGAAAGATAATCGCCAGAGGCTATAATCGTAGAAATGCAGACAAGACTACACTTGCACATGCAGAGATACTTGCTATCAGAAAGGCATCAAAATACATAGGAGATTGGAGACTTGAGGACTGCACCATGTATGTAACTCTTGAACCTTGCCAGATGTGTGCCGGAGCTATAGTTCAGGCAAGAATTCCAAGAGTGGTAATCGGTTGTATGAATCCCAAGGCTGGATGCGCAGGCTCTATTATCAACCTGCTTGATATGAAGGAATTCAATCATCAGGTAGAGGTAAAAAGGGGTGTACTTGGTGATGAATGTTCAGCTATGCTTAAGGATTTTTTTGCGTGGCTTAGGGAGAGCAGGAAGGCTGGGAAAAAGCAGGGGGAGTAAAAAAATACATAGATTGTGATTTATAAAAATATGTAAGAGCCAGCAATGAGGGATTTTTTGAGGGATACCTTATTTTGCTGGCTCTACGGATTATTATATATTTATTTTATATGTTTACCAATATTTCTGTACCAATTCTTTGGCATAGTCCTCGGAACATCCGCAATTGGTAACTAGCTCATTTATGGCATTTTCCTTAGAGCCAGAATTACTCTTTATTAAATGAATACTGAATTTATACAGGTTCTGAATTTCAGCTTTGTCTTTCTTGATTGTTTCCTGCTGCTGTTTTACAAGCGCATTATGCTGGTCGCACATATACTGATACATATTATCATCCATAACTTTTAAAGCTTCTGAAAACATACCAAGCACCTCCTCAGGATTATGGACATACTCCGAAATTTCTGAAAAAATCTCTTCCATCCATGGATATTTCTGACATAACGCTTCCGCCTCTTCGTATGTATTAGCTGATAGTAATGAAAGCCATGCGGTTAGTTCATTGTCATCTTTAGAATATCCAAATTCGCGAAATACGTCAAGCCACAAATTGGAGCATAGGTGTATACATTTGTAGCATTATTATGCGGAATATAGTCAGGTCATTTTTATGCTTTTTTCTTGACTTCAAGTCTTATTTCTTATATACTAAAATAACCGTGCAGCCGGGGAGTTAGCGGTGCCCTGTACCTGCAATCCGCTATAGCAGGGGTGATGGTTGGTCTCGGGTTGTCTTTTTGTGAGGCTGCCCTTGGTAAGTGGCGTTGATGTCTGGGTCTTGCGCGACAGGAATCTATGAACCGTGTCAGGTCGGGAACGAAGCAGCACTAAGTAGAACCTCTTGTGCGCCGTAAGGTCGCCTGGGCTGAGTTAACTGCTAAGGTAACGCTTATGAGAGCATCACAAAACCAGCCGCGCGGTTTTTATATTGTTTTTTATGTTATAAAGCTCATTTTTTAGGAGTTTTTACAAAAAAACGCACAAAAATTAAAAAAACATATAGTAATTTTACAAAAATAATGATATCATAGTAACGATATTAAAAAATACGTTGATTAGAGGTCTGGTCTATGAATTATGCAGAAGTAATTGAATATGTCAAGAAGATGACTGCCGAGAATGGAAGACCGTCCAATTATCCGTTTAGAAGTCGTTATGAACATACAATGCGTGTATACAGATGGGCAATTAAGCTTCAGTCTAAATTAGGTGGAGACTTGGATGTTATCGTTTTAGCAGCATTGTTACATGATATTGGTTGGGATGATAAGAGACCTCATGCAGAGGTTGGAGCTGAGCTGGCTGTAGAGTATATGGACAGTATAGGTGTAGATCCTGATATAATAAGACGTGTCGGTGAGATTATCATGATTCATGAGGACAAGGACACTGATGCTGAACTATCACTTGAATGTAAGATTGTTATGGATGCAGATTTGTTAGATGAAGTTGGAGCTATCGGTATTTTATGGGATGCCATGGCAACTGCTTGTGAAGATGAGGCTAGTTATAAGAGAGCCTATTACAGGATTAAGAATTATTACAGAATTAATAAGCCGAAGATAAGAAGATGCAAGACAGATGCAGCCAGGGCAGAGTATACTAAGCGTATGCAGATGATTGAGAATTATATATATCAGTTAGAAAAAGAATTATTCTAAATAAGACGAGCTGTCGTACCAAGAACTTTTAGTTTCTTTATATGACAGCTCGTTTTATATATTATTTATTTCCGCATACCTCGTCTATAAGGTCAACTATAATTTCTGTGGCATTTACAGAGTTAGCTTTTTTCATTGTTGCGATGTATTTATCGCGGTTCTCGTACATATCATTTACTGCCTCAAGGAAGGATTCATTAGTAAGTGTCTCCTCGGACAACATCTTGGCATAGCCACTCTTCTCAAATGAGGTTGCATTAAGCACCTGGTCGCCACGGCTTGCTGATAATGGAAGTGGAATAAGGATGCTAGGCTTATGAAGTGCAAGCAGCTCACATATAGCATTTGCGCCTGCTCTGGATATTACTATGTCAGCCATAGCAAGCAAATCCTTCATCTCATCCTTAATGTACTCAAATTGAACATAATTAGGAACATTGTCATAATCATGGTTGGTTTTGCCCTTGCCGCACAAATGAACTACATTAAACTTGGCGGTCAGCTCATTAAGGCATGACCATATTATTTCATTTACATGAAGTGCACCGCTGCTTCCGCCCATTACAAGCAGGGTAGGTCTTACCTCAGTAAAACCACAGAACTTCATTGCCTGTGCAGAGTTTCCTTCATATAGCTCCTGTCGTATAGGAGTTCCGGTTACTACAGCCTTATCCTTAGGAAGGTTAGCTGCGGCTTCAGGGAAATTACAGCATATCTTAGTTGCTTTAGGAAGGCAAATCTTGTTGGCAAGTCCCGGAGACATATCAGATTCATGTATTACACATGGAATCTTTCTTGAGCTTGCTGCAAGTACAACGGGAACTGATACAAAACCACCCTTTGAGAAAACTACATCAGGGTTAATCTCCTTCATCAGCTTCTTAGCTTCAGAGAAACCTTTGATAACACGAAATGGATCTGAGAAGTTTCTTAAGCTAAAGTATCTTCTAAGCTTACCCGTTGCAATTCCGTGATAGGTAATTCCCATATCTTCAATAAGCTTTTTCTCGATTCCGTCGTAGGAACCTATATAATGTATATTATAACCTCTGTCGAGCAGATTGGGTATAAGAGCCATGTTAGGTGTAACGTGTCCGGCAGTACCGCCACCGGTAAGAACTATTCGTTTCATATATCCTCCATAGGTTCATGTAAATGAACTTTAATTTATATGCTTTGCTTTAATGCCTGAGCTAACTGGTCAGGGCAGGATGTATTCTTGAAGCCACAGGTTGTTCCCTCAAGCTTCTCAATTACCTCAGCAGGTGTCATACCATCTACTAATTTGGATATACCTTTAAGGTTACCGTTACAGCCTCCTGTGAACTTAACGTTTCTGACCTTTCCATCGATTATGTCATATTCTATTACCTGAGAACAGGTACCTTTTGTCTTATAAGTCATAGTATCGCCTCTTTCTATATTATATGCATTTTCTAAAGACATATTATAAAGGTTGTTCATGTAACATTAAGGGAAGTATAACATAAAATATTAAGGTGTTAAAGGTATTTTTTGTCGCCTTTTCGGATAAAAGTACGATGCAAAAAGCTTGCTTTCTCAACTTCGCCTTTTCTATAATTGCCCCATCAAGACAGATACACTGTCATGTCAGGTGTCTGTAATGAAAAAAATTGGAAAGAGGGAAATCATATGTTGGAGAGAGTTTTGGACATGGGAACCGGTATCTATATTCTGTGGGGAATAGGAGTGTTTGGTTTACTTCTTAAGATGATTGCCAGTACATATTTGAGAGGAATGATTAAAGCGTCAGAGAACATGTCTACTACAAAGAGGACAAGCCTTCGGATTATGCGTCAGAAATATGAAAATGGAAGAAACCTCGGAATCAACAATGGAAGCGGAGCTGCATTTGCGGAAAAAAATATACGCGGGCTCAGGCTGATAGCCATGCCGCTTGAGTTTTGGCGGAGGTCAGGGCAATTTCTTACATGTGTTACCTGTATAGTTATGGCTGGGGGATTTCTGTATTATGATGTTACATGGAGGGGTAGCCCAGAGATGGTGACTTTTATTGCAAATGGTATTATTGTATGTGCATTTTTGCTTGCACTTGAGAATATATTTTTAATAAATAATAAAGTGGAAATGTTGAAAGCGAATGTCAGGGATTATCTGGAAAATCTGACTCCTGCCAGAGCAGAAAAAAACAGGCAGGCTGTTGGTGTGAAGAAAAAAATGCCTGATAAGGCGGTAGTCACTCAGGCGGATAAGCTGACAGATAAGATGGCTCAGATGGAGACTGCCGCTACAGAGAGTGTAGTGAAGAGCGGTTCGTCGGATGGAAAGGTTTCGGCTCCCTCCGTATATGACGAGAGAGCCTCTGATGCCCTGAATAACTTTCTACAGGAATATTTCTCTTGAAGAATAGGAAAATAAGAAATATAGTCATTTCGGCTCTAGTGGTTATTGTGTTGTTTTTAATGTTAAAAGGGGGATTTTTATCGGGGATAGGGAAAAAGCTTGCATTTATAAGCTATGACGATGAGGAACTACATACTGATACTGACGGCAGTGAGGATGAGAGTGCATCCGGTGGTGACGCAGACATGTCTGCGGAAAATGAAAGGATGCAGTCCGATGTGGACGCGAGATATCTGACACTCCCTATTGATGAAAATGTTCGTGACAAGGAAACATACTATGATTATCCGAATGACATGCTTGCATGGTGGTTTAAACGCGATGACAATCATGGACCGAGCGGATGTGATGATACCTTAGATATTTCAGAATATGGCGCCTATTATCTGGATAAAAATGCGGCAGAGGTATATGAGGAGACAGGGGAAAAGGTAATATATCTTACATTTGATTGTGGTTATGAAAATGGATATACAAATCAGATTTTGGATGTCTTAGAAGCACAGGATGTGCCGGCATGTTTTTTTGTGACTAAGACATTTATAAGGGATAATCCTGAAATCGCTAAACGTATGAAGGAGGAGGGACATCAGGTAGGTAATCATACAATAACCCATCCGTCCATGCCGAGCAAGTCATATGAGGAAATTATTCAGGAGGTTACGGGATGTGCTGATTATATGAAGGAGGTCACCGGATACGATATGGATCCGTACCTGCGTCCACCGAGGGGAGAATACAGCGCACGTACCCTGATGCTTACCCATGACTTAGGTTACAAAACTATATTTTGGAGCATGGCATATCTGGA
Organism: bacterium; assembly: GCA_963616385.1. Taxonomy (GTDB): domain Bacteria; phylum Bacillota; class Clostridia; order Lachnospirales; family Lachnospiraceae; genus Coprococcus_C. Next base: position 15,665 of record CAVELH010000026.1, read on the forward strand.
TTATGATGTAAATAACCAGCCGGGTGTTGATTTTGTTGTCAATCATTTTAATAAATATCACCATAATGGTGCAATTATATTGATGCATAATGTGTCTGCGTCTAATGCCGGTGCCTTAGATACGGTTATCACCAATCTGAAGGCGGAGGGATACCGGTTTGCGAGTTTGAATGAGCTTGAGTAGTAAACAGTTAAATTATAGATAGAGAATAGATAGAAAATCTTGGCATCGCAACCTGTCTGGTGGTTGCGGTGCTATTTTATTTGTGATACAATTAATCCAAATGCAGGCTTGCAGGAGACGGAGTGCGTATTGCCGTGTGCCTGGTGAAAGCTGAGTAGTAATAAAAGGAGATAAGGAACATGGCACAGACAATTAAGTTTGATTTTAGTAACACCGAGTTCATGGCATCAAAGGATGATATAGCTGCAATCGAAGATAAGGTTGTCGCTGCAAAAAAGACATTGCTTGACAAGACAGGCGAAGGAAATGATTTCCTTGGATGGATAGACCTTCCTGTTGACTATGACAAGGAAGAGTTTGCAAGAATTAAGAAGGCAGCAGCTAAGATTCAGTCAGATTCAGATGTACTCGTTGTAATTGGTATCGGTGGTTCATACCTCGGTGCGAGAGCTGCTATCGAGGCACTCAGACACAGCTTCTACAATTCAGTAGATAAGTCAGTTCGTAAGACACCTGAGATTTACTATGCAGGAAGCAACATCAGCAGTACATATATGGCACATTTGCTTCAGGTAATCGGTGACAGAGATTTCTCTATCAACATCATTTCTAAGTCAGGTACAACAACTGAGCCTGGTATTGCAACAAGAATTTTCAAGAAGAAGTTAATTGAGAAATATGGCAAGGCTGAGGCAGCTAAGAGAATATATGCCACAACAGATAAGGCAAAGGGAGCTCTTAAGACACTCGCTACAGAGGAAGGCTATGAGACATTCGTAGTACCTGATGATGTAGGAGGACGTTTTTCAGTTCTTACAGCAGTAGGTCTTTTGCCTATAGCAGTAAGTGGTGCAGATATAGACAAGCTTATGGAAGGTGCAGCATCAGCAAGAAAGGATTGTATTGCAGAGGATTTCGCAGCATCAGATGCTATGAAGTATGCAGCAGTTCGTAATGTACTTTACAATAAGGGTAAGTCAATAGAGATACTTGCTAACTTTGAGCCAGCTCTTCACTATGTATCAGAGTGGTGGAAGCAGCTTTACGGAGAGAGCGAGGGTAAGGATGGAAAGGGATTATTCCCAACAGCAACAGACTTCACAACAGACCTTCACTCACTTGGTCAGTTTATTCAGCAGGGAACACAGAATCATTTTGAGACAGTTGTAAATGTACTTAATCCAACATGTGAGATAGTTATGGAGGCTGAGGACACAGACCTTGACGGACTTAACTACCTTGCAGGCAAGACAGTTGATTTCGCTAATAAGAGTGCTATGAACGGAACAATTCTTGCACATGTTGATGGTGGAATTCCTATCATCCGTATTGATATGGACAGAATAGATGAGTTCTCACTCGGAGAGTTATTCTATACATTTGAGTTCGCTTGCGGTATAAGCGGATATGTACTTGGCGTTAATCCATTTAACCAGCCAGGTGTTGAGAGCTATAAGAAGAACATGTTTGCTTTACTTGGCAAGCCTGGTAATGAGGAGCTCGGTAAGGAATTGTTGGCTAGACTTAACAAATAATTAAAAAAAATTATTTGAGTTTTGATGTATATATTGTTTTGTAATGGGCATAATTTAAGTGTAGCGGTTATCTATATTTGATGACCATAACTTATTTCGTATCATAGGTTGTTTAATGCAGCTTGTGAACGGATTTTTTAGGAGGAAGATTATGTCAACAAACAATAATCAGTCAAACAACCAGAGTAATAACCAGAAGAACAATCAGTCAAATAACCAGAGTAACAATCAGAAGAACAACCAGAGTAATAGCCAGAAGAATAATCAGAGCAACAATCAGAAGAATAACCAGAGTAACAGCTACGATTGTTACTAGACACCCCCTCGAGAAGTCAGGTACGGAATAACCGGTATCTGGAGGCTGCCACATTTTTGTGTGGCAGCCTTTTTTTATTGCACAAATAATACTTATGTGTTAATCTGATGAATGAAGGGATTGGAATGATTACTAATGGGAGGGTATAGCTATGAGTGTGAGTGAGCTTAAGCTCAATATTCGTCATGCACAGGAGAATATTGAAAATAAGAGTTATCAAATTAAAATGTGGAATGAACGTATCGAAAGATACAATCAGAAATTGAAAGAACTTGCATATAAACAGGAAACAGTCAAGAATTTCTATATATCTAAGAGAAACAAAATAAATGATGCAGTGCCATTTGCAAAGGGGAGAGCTATAGAGTCAGCTATATTGATTTATGATGATTTGTGTGATTACTCTAAGCAAAATCAGCTTGTACAGGAGCTTGAAGGAATGATTTATTTTGTACGGGAAAATATCAAGCATATTGAAGATAAAATATATGAAGCACAAAGAGATGTTGGGCTTTTAGAACGAAATATTAAAAATTGGAAAAAAGATATAAAAAAATTGGATAAGGGTGAGGGACATTAGATAATGGCAAATGATTTAATAATTCATGATGAAGAGTATGATGAATACAAAGAAAAACTTAATTCAATAGCAGAGGATATTGAAGAGAAATTTGTTTATTTGACAGAGCAATTAAGGATGGTATGCACCTACGGTATAATAGAAGGGAATGTGCATGATAATCTAAGTTTATTTGTTGATGCCTTAGATGGTATGAAGGGACAGTTAGCATTTTTCACAGATCAAATGGGAGTAGATTCTATGGAATATATAGCGGAGGTTGAGGAATTGGATTGTGCTATTTATGAGGGAGGAAGAGAGTGAGTAATTCAACAACAAATGTAAGTTATCAGGTAATTGATGAGTGTATTAATAATTTAAATCAGAGGGTTAATGACTATTCGATACAAGTCGAACTAGGTAGATTAAGTCAGTTATTTTGTAATAGCAATGGTTCTACACTAGAGGAGATAAAAGAAACTGTAAAGGATTTGCAGGAGGCACATCAATTTGTTGTTGATATGATGATTGAGTCACAAAAAATGTTGATGACAGCCAAAAGTTTATTTCAAAATTTGGATAATGATATGAGTCTTAATATAGGGGGGAATGGGGAAGCGTGATACGAGATTTTTCAATATATGCAGAAGATACCATATTAGGATATGTGGATTTTAAAGAAACAGAAGGAAATGGGATGTATAGTGTCACATTTAGTGAGGCTGAATTGGCTGAGTATGAAAAGTACAGAGATGATATTCAATATCATATGAATAACATAGAATTACATCATCAATACCTTATACAGATGGATGGTTATACACGAGAAACTATTGAACAGATATTTGCAGATGTTAGGCAGTTTGATCAAGATTACTCGAAAGTAATATATGACGATAAATGTACGACGTATAATCCTTATAAAACAACTATGAAGTCATTGCTTGACAGTATAAAGGTATCGCATGTTGGACAAGGTGTATCAGATGTTGATGGTAGTATATTTTGCGATACAGCTACATTTTCTACACAAATTAATAATGCTGGTGGGGGATTGCTTGGAGAAGTCTATCGGCAATTGCAGGATGACGATGCATTTATAGAATTGATGAAGAGGGATATAAATGAGGTTAAACCATGGGAGCTAGTAGCGTTATCTATGCGATTTGATGACTGCATCTATGTAGATTCAAATGGTAAATATCAAGTGGATAATGATATGTTGTCACAATTAATTGATATGTGTTATGAAAGAACAGAATTTAGAGAATATGTTAGCCAACCAGATGTAACAATATCGGGATATGCAACATACGAAATGTATCCGATTATGTCTTTGCTGGCCGAATATAAGAATAATTATACAGATTATAATGTGAGTATATATACAGATAGGGATGACAAGAGAGAAAAGAAATTTGATAAGATTATAGCACAGTGTTATGTAACTGATGTTATATATGCTGTGAGTACATATTATTCAAGTATTAAGTTAGATACTGTATATGACAAAGACTACACTAAGCTTCATATAGGGATTGACAATAGTAGTCAGGAGAAGATGGTTATATATATTGATAATAAGTATGAAGATAAAAGAAATGATATAACGATATATGGATTTTCAGAGGATTTGTCAGCTAATGGTGATAAAGCAAAAAAAGAGGCTGATGCAAGTGAAGTAGTTGATTCTGCAGAGGCGGTTTTAGTTAGGTTTACGTCTGAATTTTTTTCTAAGAGTACAGGTAAATATGTTGGAATCTTAGCGGAGCAGACACCAGTTATAGGGGACATATA
>CAVELH010000027.1:0-16613 GCA_963616385.1 bacterium
TTATAGATGCTAAAAATTGTACTATATCGCCTGCATTTGTAGATGCTCACATGCATATAGATAAGGCACTTACCGCAGACGAGGATGACACAACGGATTTATTGCAGGCTTGTATAAGGGCAGATCATAAAACACACGAGTTGTATATGGGCTGGGACAGGCAGGCAATAGTAGATGATATTGTCGAGCGTTCCTCTGAGATTATAAAGATGTGTATTGCTAATGGTACAACAGCGATAAAGACTCATGTGCTTATAACTCCTGATATAGGTTTTGCGGCATTAGATGCGATGGACATTCTTAAGGAAAGATATAAGGATTACATAACAATTAAAACTGTTGTCCCTGCATATGATGATTTCATGGATGAGTGGAAGGAATATGCAAGAAAGGGTTCTATTGACTGTGTTGGCGGATATCCTAACATGGAATATGACGAGGCAACAGGTAATCTTGATTACACGCTTGCATTTAAGAAGGAGGTTGACAAGGCGTTTGAGCTTGCAAAGAAATATGACCTTCCTGTTGATTCACATTGTGATGAATCAGATAGTGATAACCTGTCGTGCTTTTTATATATGATTGACCAGACCTACGCCAACCAGATGCAGGGAAGAGTTACATGCAGTCATGTAACCGGACTTGGCTCAAAGGATATTGATGAGGCGTATGCGGCAGATGCGATAGCAAGAGCGGCAAAGGCGTGTGTGAATATAACTACAATGACCTCATGCAATATGTACCTTATGGATATAGGAAGAAGAGGACCTACAAGGGTTAAGCAGCTGCTTGATTGTGGTATCAATGTATCCATTGCCTCAGATAATATAAGAGATCCGTTCAGACCATTTGGAAATGCGGACTTGTTGGAGGAAGGACTATTAACCGCACAGTTGCATAAGTTCGGTACTAGAAATGGGTTAAATAAGATAGCACAGATGATTACTATTTTTCCGGCAGCCAACTTAAACCTTCCTGATTATGGGATTTTACCGGGATGTAATGCAGATGTAGTAGTTCTCGACGCTCCTGATATGAACGAGGCTATATTGTCTCAGGTCAAAAAGAGCTATGTAATTAAGTCGGGAAAAGTTGTAGCAAAAGATGGAAACTTAGTGTAGAGGAGGGATTTTTGTATGTATGATTTGTTGATTACGGGCGGAAATCTTTTTTATAAGGATGCTCCTGTTGATATAGGTAAGGACATTGCAATAAAGGACGGAATCATTGTCAAGGTGGCAAATAATATAGATACTGAACTTGCCGAAAAGGTTATAGATGCCTCTGGCAAATTGATTGTTCCAACATTTATGGACACACATATGCACATAGACAAGGCATTTACAATGGATGATGACGATACGGTAAGCCTTATTGCAGCCTGCAATAATTCAGACAGACAGGATATTAAGTATTTTGACTGGACTGATGAGCAGATATATGACGAGATTATGGAACATTCAAGCCGTGTTGTTGAGATGTGTATCGCACATGGAACTACACTTATTAAGACGAATCTTCTGTTTACACCTAATTGGAAAACTATAGCACTCGATGTAATGATAGATTTGAAAAAGAAATATAAGGGATATTGTGAGGTGTTAAATGGAGTGAGCTTTCCGGATGAGTTTCGTGAGGAGCTTCTTCGTGCCACAGCGGATGGCAAGACTGACTATATAGCAGGATATCCGCATCTTACACCTGACCATGCGGCATGTACGGATGATTGCTTTAACATAGCAAGAGAGTTTAATCTTCCTGTAGATTTACACTGTGACGAGTCGGATTGCATCAATCTTGACTGTTTCCGTTACATCATAAAAAAGACAAAGGAGTGTCATATGGAAGGGCTTGTAACCTGTGGACATGTTACAGGTTTAAATGCTAATAAGATGCCTGAGGAGATGGCGGCAGAGGCTATAAGAGAGGCAGCAGAGGCGAAGATGAATGTCACCAGTCTTACAGCATGTAATATGTATCTTATGAACGCAACGAGAAGAGGACCTACGAGAGTTCGTCAGCTTGTGGAGGCTGGTGTCAATGTCGCAGTTGCATCTGACAATATAAGAGACACATTCAGACCATTTGGTAACTGTGATTTGTTGGAGGAGGCACTTACAACAGCACAGGTACATAAATTTGGAACATCTGAGTGGCTTCACAGGACTATGGAATTTATCACATATAATGCAGCAAAAAATGCTGTGGCAAAGGATTATGGTCTTGGTGAGGGCTGTAAGGCAGACTTAAATATACTTGATGCAGACACACCGGAGCTTGCAATTATCAATAAGGCTAAGAGACTTTTTGTAATAAAGGGCGGAAATGTGATTGCAAGAGATGGCGTGATTGACAGAAGCTTTATGCAGTAGGATATAGACCTGTGTAGGAAAGGACGTGAGAATATGGCAATGTATGACATCATTATAAGAAATGGAAATGTATATGGTGGCGGTCTTGTTTTGCTCAAGGGTATGGACATGGCTATTAAGGATGGCAGAGTTGTTATGGTTGACAAGAGCATAAATGCATCCGCCGGTACAGAGATAGATGCGAGAGGCAAGCTTATAAGTCCTGCATTTATAGAACCACATATACATATGGACATGATAGAGTATGACAGCATTTCTGAGTACAAGGAAAAAGCAGAGACGCTTATTGATAAATATATAGCAAATGGTGTTACAGCGATAAGGGCAACCATATTTATAGACCGAAAGCCGGATGTCCGTGTGCTTGATGCGATGGCTGAGTTAAAGGAGGAGTATAAGGAGCGTGCAGATATTAAGCTGGTCGTTCCTTATGTTGAGCTGCCTGAAAATGCATGGCAGAGAGCTGCTGCGACCGGGGTTATAGATTATGTTGGCGGGGTGGTGACACCTGATAATTATAAACAGGAGGCAGACCTTATATTTGCGAAGGCAGAAGAATATGACCTCCCTATAGAAATACATTGTGATAAGCATGATTTACCAGACGTAAATGCGTTTGTGTATATTACAGAAAAGACTATGCAGACCAAATATCAGAGGCGTGTAACGTGCGACCATGTCACAGCCTTAGATGCGTTAGGGTTAGATAAGGATGTGGCTATTGACGCGATTGTAAGATGTGCCAGAGCACAGGTTTATGTGACTACAACAACAAGCTCAGATATGTACAGCTCATGCTTTAAGAGACGCGGACCTACAAAGGTAAGAGAGCTTCTTGACTCAGGTGTTGGTGTTTCTATAGGACATGATGGATGTAAAGATGGTGAGTGTCCATTTGGTAATGCCAATCCTTTGGAGGAGGCACAGGTGACAGCTAATATACATAAGTTTGCTAACAATGCGGATTTTGCTATGGTGTACGAGATGATTACAACGCAGCCTGCACTCAGCCTTGGCTTTGATGATTATGGAACTGCACCGGGTTCTAAGGCTGATATTGTGGTGATTGATGCACCGGATATGACGGAGGCTATTTTGTCTAAAGCAGCTTCACTGTATGTGCTTAAGGCAGGGAAAATTGTGGCAGAAAATGGTGTAGTCATATAGCATGTTTGCAGAAAGGAGTAGCTATGAAATACGATATTATATTTAAAAATGCTAATTTATATCAGGGAAAAGGCAAGCTTTTGTGTGGCATGGATATGGGTATAAAGGATGGTATAATTTCTTCTGTGTCAGAGAAAATCGATGAGGCAGAGGGCAATCGTGTGATAGATGCGACAGGCTGTATGATTTCACCGGGATTTGTGGATTCCCATATGCATATCGACTTAAATTATACCTTTGATTATAATCTGGATGTCCCATCTCTTATAGGTGGTGCAAAACAGTTCTTGTCTATATTTTATGATTCATATTATAAGACAAGGCAGGAGATGTTTGACGATATAACAAGGCGTTCTGCGAAAACAATAGATAACTGTATAATAAACGGAACGACAGCACTAAAGACAAATGTTACATATTTAAAGCCTTGGAAAGGCATATCATTAGATTCTATTTTATATCTGAAGGATAAATATAAAGAGCTCTGTGACGTGTTTATACTTACCACGTTTACACATCCTGAGCCTGACGCTGTATTTGAAAATGAGGTAGCTCCGGAGTGGGAGAAGGCTGCCAGGGATGGAAAGGTTGATTTCATTGCGGCTTATCCTCATAAGCACCCTGATGGAAGGCAGATAATTGACAGTGTATTTGCAAAGTCAAAGGAATACGGACTTCCTATAGATATGCACTGTGATGAGTCGGATGTTCCTGTTCTTGACTGTTTCTCTTACATTCTTGACAAGACTATAGAGACCAATATGCAGGGAAAGGTTACACTTGGACATGTGACAGCACTTGCATCACATTTCTTCGGTGATGATGAGGCAGCAGAGCTGATTAAGAGGGCAGCAGTAGCAGACGTAAATATCACAACTCTCACATCTTGTAATCTTTACCTCATGAACATGAACAGAAGGGGACCTACGAGGGTAAAGGAGCTTGTCAATGCAGGTGTAAACGTCGCCGTTGCCTCAGATGATGTAAGAGAGGTTTTGCGTCCATATGGTAACTGTGATTTGCTTGAGGAGGCTCTTCTTACTGCAAAGGTACATCAGATGGGAAGCTCTGAGGAGCTGAGACAGGTCTTTGATATGATAAGCTACAATGCAGCCAGAAATTGTCTTATGGAGAACTACGGTGTTGATGAGGGCTGTAAGGCAGACCTTGTAGTGCTTGATGCACCAACGCCAGAGCAGGCAATCCTAAATCAATGTAGCAAACCATACGTCCTCAAGGCAGGAAGTGTGGTAGCAAGGAACGGAAAACTCTGTTAATGCCAAACCTCATCAGGCTAACCTCCCTCCGGCTTGCTTGGCTGGGGATTTTGGGGTAGGATATTTTTTCGCAACCTTACGCCCACTAAGAAAAAGATGATAACTGTGGTTTTCGATATGCGATTATGTACCGCTCCCGAAAACTCGACAAAATTATATAGACTGTATCTAAAATAGACAGGGTAGGTTATGAAACCCGTTTAATCACGCCAGCACTTAGCGAGCGGTATGCGAGCTTAGTACTGTTGCGTGATTAACCGAACGAGAGTGTGGTTTCAATACCTACCCTGTCTATTTTAGATACAGTCTATATAATTTGTCTCAAACATTCGTACGCGGCACAACTTATCAAAAACCACAGTTATCAGTTTTTCTAAGTGTTCTAGTTGTACTCAAAAATATCCTACCCCAAAATCCCCAGCCAAGCAAGCCGGAGGGAGGTTAGCCTGATGAGGGGTGGCATTAGAGTTTTTCGTTCCTTGCTAGTTTCCACATTCGATACTTATTTCGTTGAAGATATGAAGTACATCATCGATGGTTGTATTTTTCTTTTCATCACCATCTCTGTCAAGGATAATATGTCCTTTGTCCATCATAATCATGCGATTTCCGTATGATACAGCATGCCTTAGGTTATGAGTAACCATAAGAGTTGTAATCTGGTTCTCCTTTACGAAAACATCCGTAAGCTCCATGATGCGCTCTGATGACTTTGGATCAAGAGCTGCTGTGTGCTCATCAAGAATCAGAATATCAATATTACTCATATTTGCAATTACAAGAGCAAGTGCCTGACGCTGACCACCTGACAGAGAGCCGACAGGAACATTTAATCTGTCCTCTAAGCCCATGTGACAGCTCTCTAAGAGAGACTTGTAATAATCTATACGCTTCTTGCTTATAGCCTTTCCGAGAGAATAAATCTTATTCTTGTTGTCTGCCAGAGCCATGTTCTCTAAGATAGTGAGATTAGCTGCACCGCCCTTTTGAGGATCCTGAAAAACTCTTCCTATATAACGTGCGCGGGCATACTCAGTCATTTTGGTGATATTTTTGTCACCTACGATGATATCACCTGAATCTATAGGGAGAGTACCACAGAGTATGTTCAGCATGGTTGTTTTTCCACTTCCGTTTGAACCTACAACACTTACGAACTGTCCCTTTTTAATGTGAAGATTAAAAGCTTCAAACAAAGTTGTCTCGTCAGGAGTTCCAACGTTAAATTTTTTAACTATATGCTTAAATTCAATCATCGTTAGCAGCTCCTTTCTTACCTATGTTGCTTAATACAAGTGCTATTGTAAATAATACTGCCATCAGGAATTTATTGTATGCTGATGGTACTCCAAGATAGGTTGCGATGGAAAGTGCAGCCTGATATATAATCGAGCCCAGTATTACTTTGGTTGTAGGTCTCATGAAGCGTACCTTTCTAAATACAGACAAACCTATTATTACACTTGCAAGTCCTATTACAACCATACCTATTCCCATGCTCTGGTTAGCATTTCCTCTTGATGTAGCGATAAGAGCACCAGACATTGCAGAAAATCCATTTCCGATTGCAAGTCCTATTATCTTGGAGGTTCCAGGATTCTTTGCTAACATGGTTACAAACTGGGTATTGTTTCCAGTTGCTCTTAAAAGCAGACCGTTTTTTGTCTGTAAGTACCAATCAAGCACAAGCTTCATTATTATTGCAATTACAGCAAATATAACGAGGTTTCTTAGATGTATTCCTTCCACTAATGCCGGAATATATTTTGATGGGGCAGTACGAAGTATAGTTTCCTCACCACGTCCGATTGAGACTGTACTTAATCCGTCCTCACCTTTTAAATTTCCACCCATACCGATAGTTGCAACAACAAGATTGACGGATATAAGTGCTGTAGATACAAGTATTCCGCAGAGAAGAGGTCTTATATTTAGTTTGACATGAAGTATTCCTGTCACGGAGCCGGCTAAAGCACCAAGAATAAATGCTAATATAAGTGCCAGCCAAGGATTTACTCCCGCCTTTATAAGTAATGCGTGGCTTACGCCTCCGAGCAATACAGTTCCCTCTACAGAGAGGTCAGGAAAGTCCAGAATTGTGTAGGACACATAAAAGCCCATTGCCAGGAGTGCATACATAAATCCGTCTGTTAAAAATACTTCCATACAGCTTATTACACTTGACATAGTTTCCTCCGATTAATTAGCAACATCAACAGCATTGCTGTATGAATCAGGAACAGTAATATTTAAGTCTGAAAGAACCTTTGAGTTGATTACCGGAGTTGCCTCTGATGTTGTCTTTACAGCCATAGTCTTAGGATCTGCACCATTTAATAATACATCAAGAGCCATATCACCTGTTATCGCACCAAGGTTTACATAATCTATAGACATTGATGCTGCACAGCCATTTTTAACCTGCTCTTCCTCAGAACCAAATATAGGAATTCCGGCAGCGTTAGTAGCCTCAAGTAAAACTGAGAGGTTGTTTACAACCTTGTTATCTGTGAAGTTAAGGAAGCAGTCACATTTTGAAGCAAGTGTCTGTGCTGCTGCAGGTATATCTGCATCATTCTGAATACCAATAGATTCTACTGTAATGCCTCTCTCGTCGCAGACAGCCTTTAAGTTTCCGAGCTGTGTGATTGAGTTTGCCTCACTTGTTGTGTATACAACACCGATTGTCTTAACGTCAGGAAGGAATGCCTGAATCATATTTACATGTGCTTCCATATCAAGTACATCTGAAGTACCTGTACAGAGGTCGCCAGGGTTCTCCATTGAATCTACAAGCTCAACTGCAACTGGATCTGAAACTGAACAGAATATAACAGGTATGTCTGTACCCTCTGTTGCTGCAAATGCTGCTGAAGCGGCAGGTGTTGCGATAGCGATAATCATATCGTAGCCCTGTGAAACCATATTTGAAGCATAGGTTGCACAGTCAGAGTCGGCAGCACTGTCAGAACCAATCTGTCTGTCAACAGTTATTTTGTCAGCGTTTTCGCTTGCATTTATTGCATTCATAATACCGTTGTAGCAGTTATCTAATGATGGATGAGATACATATTGTATTATTCCTATTTTGTAGCTGTCCTTTTCTTTAGATGATTTGTCGCCACATGCACATAAGCCCATAGCAAGTATCATCACCATAATCATGCATATAAGTTTTTTGGTTGCGTTAAATTTTTTCATAAATATTCTCCTTTCGATGGTGGTGTGCAAAAAAAATAGCCCTATCCCTGTAAGGGACAAGACTTAGCCTGCGGTACCACCCAAATTGATGTTAAACATCCACTCTTTTATACACAAATCAACATGTAATCCTTATTGGTAACGGGTTTGGTTCCCGTCGGTTACTACTTACCATCTATATGATGATGTTCGACCGCCCTCAGAAGTCCATTCACTATTTGCGCTCCTGCTGTCTCACACCAACAACAGCTCTCTGTAAGGCTCGGATAAATAGTTACTACTCTTCATCGTAGGTTTGTTGTTATTTATAACACTTTATGTAATATAACCCGAATTTGTGAATATGTCAACTGTTTATAGCGAAGAGTTAGAAAAAAGAAGCGGATGACCTTAGTCACCCGTCTTTAATCTTGGAAATCTGGTCAGATTACCTTATCAAGTATTTTGCGCACCTCATCAACAGGTATTGAAAGAAGCTTGGAGATTTCTTCGGGAGTTTTGCCACAGTTCTACAAGCATTTAATAAACGGGCAATGGTTCTATGCAGGGACATTTGCGACAGCCGGCGCTTAATGAGTGTGAAACACGAATTTAGCACCGCTGCTCGGAGCAACTAAGCGCAAGCGGTCCCGTAATAGAACCATTGCCCGTTATTAAATGCCAGTAAAATCCTGTAAATGCTCAAACACCTGTAATGCCACAATTACAATTATCACTATATTAAACGCACTTTTAAATGTGAATATAGTATGAAATTAAACTATATCCTCTTGCCATCATCCATAACCTGTGCTAATATTTCCCCGAACCTATTGACATTGAATATTTTAATAAGGAGAAACAAATGTTACAGCTAAAAAATATAGTCAAAGACTATGCGGCTGGCGATCAAGCAGTGCATGCCCTTAAGGGTGTAAGCATAAATTTCCGCTCAAACGAATTTGTCTCAATACTCGGACATTCGGGATGTGGAAAGACAACACTTCTTAATATAATAGGAGGACTTGATAAATATACCAGCGGTGACCTTGTAATTAAAGGAAAGTCCACAAAGGAATATAAGGACAAGGACTGGGATGCTTATAGAAATCATTCAATAGGCTTTGTATTCCAGAGCTATAACCTTATTATGCACCAGAGTGTATTGCAGAACGTAGAGCTTGCGCTTACCCTGTCTGGTGTATCTAAGTCAGAGAGAAGGAAACGTGCAAAAGAGGTGCTTGAGAAGGTTGGACTTGGAAATCAGATACACAAGAAGCCAAACCAGATGTCCGGTGGACAGATGCAGCGAGTTGCGATAGCGAGAGCACTCATAAATGATCCTGAGATACTTTTAGCAGATGAGCCGACAGGAGCACTTGATACGGAGACAAGTGTTCAGATAATGGACCTGCTTAAGGACATTGCCAAGGATAGACTGGTTATAATGGTAACACATAACCCTGAGCTTGCAGAAAAATATTCTACCAGAATAATAAAGCTCCTCGATGGCGAGGTAAAGGACGACACAATGCCTTATAGTGACGAGGAGGCAGCTGCGGAAGAGTATGAGATAGAAGATAAAAAAACTGCTAAGCATAGGAGAATGTCATATTTTACAGCTCTTAACTTAAGCTTTAACAACCTTCTCACCAAGAAGGGAAGAACGATACTTACAGCGTTTGCGGGAAGTATAGGAATTATAGGAATTGCACTTATACTTTCACTTTCTGATGGATTTAGAAATTACATAAAGAGTGTCGAGGAAGATACATTGTCGACTTATCCCCTTGAGATAACGGATGAATCAATAGATATGACATCCATGATGAGCATGATGCTTGGCAATACAAAATCAAGCTCTGAAGAACATGACATGGATAAGATATATTCAAATAACTTTATTGGAGATTACATGAATACCATGCTCGGTGAAGTTAAGGTGAATGATATGATTTCATTTAAGGATTATATCGAAAATGGCGATGGTGCGAAGATAAAGGATTATACCAGCGACATAATGTACACATATGGTATCACCATAAATGCATATAAGAGCGACACTGAGGACGGGATATATCAGGTAAATCCAAGCACAGTATTTGACAGTATAGGCTTTGGAAGTATGTCCGAGATGTCAAGCCTTGGAATGACAGCAAACACATCTGATGTGTGGTCGGAAATGATTAGCAATCAGGAGCTGCTTGAGAGCCAGTATGATGTTGTAGCCGGAAAATGGCCTGAGAGCTATGACGAGGTTGTCATGGTTGTAACTGCTGATAACGAGATAACGGATTATGAGCTTTACGCATTGGGACTTAGAGACATATCTGAGCTACAGGAGATGATGGGAGCTGCCCTTAAGGGTGAGAGCAAAACATTTGACAATACATCATACACATACGATGAGCTTTTATCACTGACATATAAGGTTATACCTAGTGCCGACTTTTATCAGTATGATGATAAGACAGGTACATATACTGATATGAGTGATGACGCCGACTATATGAAGCAGAAGATAAATGACGGACTTGATATTAAGGTTGTAGGAATTGTGAGACCTAATGAGGAAGCAACAGTTCACTCTATAACTACTACAATAGGCTACAGACATGACTTGGTTGAGAAGCTTATGGATATGTCTAAGGAGAGCGATATAGGTAAGGCACAGTTAGATAACCCGGACATAAATGTATTTACAGGTTATGAATTCGGTGTAGATTTGGATGAGGCAGCGAAGGAGGAGGCTGAGGAGTCATCTGCTGAGATGATGGAGCAGATGGGACTTGGCAATATGACAGAGGATGAGCTTTATGAATATATGGCAACACTTCCGGCGGATGAATTAAAGCAATTTATGCAGTCAATGACACAGAGTGCTGAGTCAGTTTCACAGAGCATGTCACTTTCAGAATTAAAATCAGCTCAGGATGCCACATATGATGATAACTTAGAGACACTTGGAATTGCCTATGAGAAAGATCCTAAGGTTATAAGAATTTATCCTATAGATTTTGAGTCTAAGGAAAAAATCATAGATATAATAGAAGGATACAATGATATGGTTAAGGCAAATGGTGAGGACGAAAAAGAAATATCATATACAGATATGGTTGGAACTATGATGTCATCAGTTAGTACAATTATAAATGCTATCTCTTATGTGCTTATGTCATTTGTCGCAATATCGCTTGTTGTATCATCAATTATGATAGGAATAATAACCTACATATCTGTACTTGAGCGTACAAAGGAGATAGGTGTACTTAGAAGTATAGGAGCATCAAAGAAGGATATCTCAAGAGTATTTAATGCTGAGACAATTATTATTGGATTTGTTGCAGGTATGATGGGAATAATAGTAACAATACTGTTAAATATTCCTATTAATATGATTATCAAGCATCTTGCAGGACTTGAGCATGTTGCAAAGCTTCCATTGTATGGAGGAATAATACTTGTTGTTATAAGTGTCATACTTACAATGATTGGCGGACTTATACCGGCAAGAGTTGCATCAAAGAAAGATCCTGTTGAGGCATTAAGAAGCGAGTAGCTGAAATTAATTGCATAAAATATAGAAATCCCCATAGATTAATACCATAGGTGAAATCTGTGGGGATTTTTTATGCTTAATTATATATGGGCATTTATGGTTATTTTCGGGGTGCTGTACGGGGGGATACAGGGAGGAGTAGTGATAGGAGAGGTAGCTGACAGTGCCATAAATTCCGCTAAGGATGCAGTTGAGCTTTGCATAGTTATGCTTGGCGTGGTCGGAATGTGGAACGGTATAATGAATATAGCAAAGGAATCAGGACTGATAGGAAAATGGACAAAGGGCTTTGAACCAGTGATTAGCTTCCTGTTTCCGGGAATACCTAAGGGACACCCGGTAAGAGGAGACATTGCCACTAATATGATAGCTAATATACTAGGGCTTGGCTGGGCTGCTACACCAGCTGGGCTTGCGGCTATGAAGGGCTTGGCTGACCTCGCTATTGAGCAGAAGAGATGGATAAACACCAAATATGCCACAAATGAAATGTGTACCTTCTTGGTTATAAATATATCATCGCTTCAACTAATTCCTATGACAATTATTGCATACAGAAGCCAATATGGAAGTGCCAATCCTACAGCAATAATAGGACCGGGACTTGTGGCAACGCTCTCAACAACTATTATTGCAGTAATATTCTGTAAAGTGATGTGTGGAAGAAGGAGAATGTGAGCGAGTACATTTCTGTTTGCATGTATTGTGGGGATAATTTTATGGAGGGACATTTGCGACTGCCAGTGCTTAATGAGTGCATAGCACGAATTTAGCACTGCTGCGCGAAGCAATAAGCGCAAGCGGTCCTGTAATAGAACTATCCCCACAATACAGACAAACAGAAATGGCATAAATAATTACCTTACAGAATATATAACTGATTTTGCTTGAAGTCTATCCCCCATTATGATAATATCAAGATATCTATGGAAATACTAAAACAGGGACATGTTTGGCATACCCTGAGAATATGGAGGAAAACAATGAGAACTTATTTGGTAACAGGAGGAGCAGGCTTCATAGGCTCTAATTACATCCACTATATGTTTAAGAAATATGATAATGAGATTAGAATCATCAATGTAGACAAATTGACATATGCAGGCAATCTTGAGAACCTTAAGGATATTGAAAACAGAGACAATTATACATTTGTTAAGGCAGATATATGTGATAAGGATGCTATATCTAAGATATTTGCAGAAAATGACATTGACAGAGTTGTACATTTTGCTGCTGAGAGCCATGTTGACAGAAGTATAAGAAATCCAGAGGTTTTTGTTGAGACTAATGTACTTGGAACTGCTGTTATGCTTAACTGTGCGAAGGCTGCATGGGAGCTTCCTGATGGTACATTTAAGGAGGACAAGAAATTCCTTCATGTATCGACAGATGAGGTATATGGTTCACTTCCAGATGATGATAATGCATTCTTCTATGAGACATCACCATATGAGCCACATAGCCCATATTCAGCTAGTAAGGCATCATCAGATATGCTTGTTAAGGCTTATATGGACACATACAAGTTCCCAGCCAATATAACTAATTGCAGTAACAACTATGGACCTTACCAGTTCCCAGAGAAGCTTATTCCACTTATTATTAATAACGCATTAAGCGGAAAGAAGCTTCCGGTTTACGGAGATGGAAAGAATGTTCGTGACTGGTTATATGTTGAGGATCATGCAAAGGCTATAGATATGGTTCAGGAGCAGGGAAGATTGTTCGAGACATATAATGTAGGCGGACATAATGAGAAGCAGAATATAGAGATTATCAACATAATTATAGATACTCTTCAGGAGATGCTTCCTGAAGGAGATCCTAGAAAGAAGCTTGTATCTAAGGATTTAATAACCTATGTTGAGGACAGAAAGGGACATGATAGAAGATACGCTATAGCTCCTGATAAGATAAAGGCAGAGATAGGCTGGTATCCTGAGACTATGTTTGCTGAGGGTATAAAGAAAACTATAGCTTGGTTCTTTGAGCATGAGGATTGGATGAAGAATGTAACAAGTGGCGATTATCAGAAGTATTATACCAATATGTATGGTGAGTAGGATGAACCGAAAGGAGTAACATATGAAGGGAATTATTCTTGCAGGGGGTTCAGGAACAAGACTTTACCCTCTTACTAAGGCAATCTCTAAGCAGATTATGCCTGTTTACGACAAGCCGATGATTTATTATCCGTTGTCAACACTTATGTTGGCAGGTATAAGAGAGGTTCTTATCATATCTACACCTAGAGACCTCCCTGTTTTTGAAGAGTTATTCGGAGATGGAAGCCAGCTTGGAATGAGCTTCTCATATGCTATTCAGGAAAGCCCAAGAGGACTTGCTGATGCATTTATAGTAGGTGAGAAATTCATTGGCAATGACAATGTTGCACTTGTTCTTGGAGATAATATTTTCTATGGACAGAGCTTTTCTAAGGTACTTAAGAATGCTGCTGCAAGAGATAAGGGCGCAACAATATTTGGTTACTATGTAAAGGACCCTAGAGAATATGGCGTTGTAGAATTTGATGAGAACGGTAAGGCTTTATCTATAGAGGAGAAGCCAGAGCATCCAAAGTCAAATTATGCTGTACCGGGACTTTACTTCTATGATAATGATGTAGTTGAGATAGCTAAGAATGTTAAGCCGTCAGCGAGAGGCGAGATAGAGATAACATCTGTCAATAACGAATACTTAAGAAGAGGAGACCTTATGGTTGAGACCTTGGGAAGAGGTTTCGCATGGCTTGATACAGGAAACCATGATATGCTTCTTGATGCAGCTGATTTTGTATCAGCATTCCAGAAGAGACAGGGGCTTTATATATCATGTATAGAGGAGATAGCATACAAGAGAGGCTTTATAGACAGAGAACAGCTTCTTAAATTAGCTGAGCCTCTTATGAAGACTGCTTATGGACAGTACCTTGTTGATGTGGCTAATGGATTATAGGAAAGTATATTTTATTGAAGGGAACGATTTGGAATGACAGAAAAGTTTGGTAAGATAACAGTAGAAAACTGTGAGGTAGATGGAGTAGAGATAGAGGGACTTCGTGTTATCACACCTTCTGTATTTGGTGATGAGAGAGGGTATTTCATGGAGACCTACAACTACAATGACTTTGCAGCAGCTGGAATTGACTGCCAGTTTGTGCAGGATAATCAGTCAAGCTCTAAGAAGGGTGTACTTCGTGGATTACATTTTCAGATTAACTATCCTCAGGATAAGCTTGTCCGTGTAGTAAACGGAGAGGTTTTTGACGTAGCTGTTGATTTGAGAGAAGGCTCAAAGACATATGGTAAATGGTATGGTGTGAAGCTTTCTGCGGAGAACAAAAAGCAGTTCTTCATACCTAAGAATTTTGCTCATGGATTTATAGTTTTGTCAGAGAGTGCCGAGTTCTGTTATAAGTGTACAGATTTTTATCATCCTAATGATGAGGGTGGTCTTTTGTGGTCTGATCCTGAGATAGGTGTTGACTGGCCTATGCCGGAGGGAATGACAAGAGACGACCTTATAATATCTGATAAAGACCATAAGTGGAGCGGAATTAAAGATTATAAAAAGTAAAATTTAAACAAAATTGAACATTAAGAATAAAAGACCGGGGAATAAGTATTTTAGCGTATTCTTTGGTCTTTTGTTTTATTGTAAAAGTTACAAATATGTGAAAATATTTTAAAAACATTGCGTAAATGTTAAGAAAGTGTTACAATAAAGAATGTAAGTTACATGAAAGGATAAGAAACATAATATGCGTAAGAAAATATTAACATTTATAATTATAGGAACAATGTTGTTTGGAAATACGACAGTATATGCCAGTGAATTAGAGGAAGCGGATATTGCAACCAGCACAGATGTGCAGGAGGACGGCATAGATGTTCAGGCTTCTAGCGAAGATATTAATGCAGATGACGTATTTTTGAAGCAGCAGTCCAGCGGACGCTGCACACTGACTGCCAATGTAAATATGCTAAGAAGAAATGCATTAATCCATGGAGATCCTACGTGGAAGGATATTACTGAGGATGCCGCTGCTCCATATTTATGGATAAATGGAACAGGAATGAAATGGGATTACAAATATGGAGATACCGAGGTTAAGCGTGTAAGCACAAGCGACATGACAGGTGAAGAGAAGGTTGAATTGTTTAAGAATCTGCTTAAGCTTCATCCGGAAGGCATTGTTATTCATGATTATGAATCAAAACTTGGATATCCACATGCGATATTACTTACTGATTATACAAATGGAGAATTTTATTGTGCAGAACCTGCAAATGGATATCCAGAAGGTCGTATACCTGTTTCCAAATCTGCTGTTGATGTTGAAGGAACTGACCAATATTGGTATGTCAGTGAACCAGGACAGCTTGATGATGGTATTGTATACGCTAACCCAAGTGGTATAGTTATAATGAAATCTGACCATACAGGATACATGGCAGGAATAGCAACTTCGTCAAAGATTGATAAGAGCAGAATAGAATATAGCTGGTACGCTTCTACGGATGCTGGAGAAACATATACATGTATTTCTGATTGGACAGTTGGATATGAATGGATAGACTGGACACCAGATACCTTTGGAGAATATCTGATTATAGGAAAAACAAGAGTGGACGGAGAACCTGAGTCAGAACAGGAGGTTTGGTCTGATTATACATACAGCCCTGCGATTAAGGGAAAATGTCAGATGCCATATATGGGCGAAGGCGGAGGATATCTGATAGGATTTGAAACATATGATAATCCTGAACAGAAATATAGCTATGAAGTACTTATATTAGATTGCACACTACTCGCAGAAAATAAGCCGGCATGGATTTATTCTACTGGAAAATGCAGTGTGAGTGAAGGAAACGCCTTTTGGACAATCTGGCAGCCACTTTACGGATATTACTGGACATTGTTCCGCGTATATGATGAAAATGGAAAACTTATAGACGAACAATGTTATGGATTTCAAAATATATAAATGATATGTATAGCTCGGTTTTTGAAACCGGGCTATAATTTATATATTCTCTGTTTTGCCCTTTACAC
>CAVELH010000027.1:16651-20019 GCA_963616385.1 bacterium
AAAAAAAAAAATATATATATTAAAATAGCCTATATAATGTATAAGGAGGGGAAATGATATATGAAAAAAATCATTAGACGCAGGAAACTGATGGCTATAATATTGGCTATGTGTATGGTTCTTCCACTTATATCCAATCAATACTTGATTGTAAAAGCTGATGGAAGCACTACAACGCCAATATCTGAGGCGGAGATAACAGAGCTTAGCCCAGATAATCAGGTGGATTTAAGTACATTGGTAAGACAGCGTGTTTCTTTCACAGACAGTGATGGTGAAAAGGATATGTATTCTTATTGGCTGAAGGTTAATGTGCCTGAGGGTTATGTGTACACAATTTTGAATATGACCCATATTGATGATGAATATAATGCTATCGTGTACAAATATAATGAGGGTGTGCTTTATAGTGATGGTGATATATCACTGAGCAGTATTGGTGATATATATACTCTGAATTCGGGGCTATATTACATAAGTATTGAGTCTGAATATGTACTTGCAACCACATTATCATTGCAAAGTCAAGCGGCAGAGGAACCTAAAGAGCTTGTGGATTTGGAAGCTGACGCAATTGAAATAACAGCTGACAACACTGCTGTGGATATGTCTATGCTTAAAACTATCAAGGTACCTCAATCAGATGTGTATGATCCAGATGGAAATCCTATACCATATTATTATGAACAAGGAGTTTTATATAAGTATAAAATTCCAGCACGGACAGGAGTAGAATTTTCGTTAGAGAGCGAGAGCAGCGATAATGGAAGCATAAAAGTGTATGATGATTTAAGTGGAAATGGTGTATATGTAGGTGAGGGCTATACAATAAATAATTATTCTGACAAAGTATCGTCTGAATGGACATATATATGGGTTATTCCAAATACAAATTCACTTACACTTGTGAAAAAAGAACAGGAAACAGCAGACTACGATTTCACGACACCATATGATGATGCAGTAAAAGCCTTATATGATGCTGGCGAATTACAGGATGTCTATCTATATTCATGGAATGATGAAATATATAGTATTATGGAAACATATTATGGCTCGTACCCAGAATATGCGGATAAAGTACATTTTGTAAATATGAATATGCCTGATGCCTATGATGCATATACAGATGAGGTTAATAATAAATTAGCAGGTAATGCTTCTGTAATAGGTACATTCGATATAGATAGTGTGAAATATAATAATCAAGTAAATTATGACAATATTCTATCCGTATCAAAAATCGGTGGTGCAGGTTCGGACGGTAAAACATTGGAGGATTATTACAATGTAAATTCATATTTATGTTCACGTTTGGATGCACAATACAATAGCGAATTAAAGCTTGTAGCCCCATATGTATGTCCGGGAATGTTTATGTATAACAAGGAGATAGCCAAAGCCGTTCTTGGAACTGATGATCCAGAGGAGGTTAAGACGCATATAAGTGACTGGGACAGCTTCATGGAGACAGCCAAGACTGCTAAGGATAAGGGTTACTACATGACAAGTGGTAGTGATATCGTTTTAGACCGTATATGTGGTAAGTCTGCAAGACGTAGTGATTTGATTAATGCTGGCTATGACACCGGTCATGATGCGTATTCAGATGAATGGTATGCTGAGCTCCTTAACAATGAAAAAATATTCGGCTTCTTTGCAACTACATGGCTTGGATGGTCATTTGATGTAGATGAATTGTCAAACTATAATTTTTGTGCAGCTCCAGTCTCTTATCTGTGGGGTGGTGCGTATTTGGCAGCTAATAATGCGTGCGAGAATAATCCGTTAGCTGCACAGCTTTTGTATATGATGACATGTGATACAGAATCAATGGCTACATATGGCAGTGAAAATACGAATTTGGTTAATAATCAGGAAGCTGTCAAAATAATTGCAGCTGCAAATGCAGGAAATATATATACTGGAGTTGGAGAAGATGGCTTTACTTCACTATGGACCAGATGGGATGAATATGCAAAGCAGGCGGGTAACGTTAGCGAAGATATTGATAAGTTATCTGCTAAGAAGGATAGTGCAATTGAAATAGAGAATGATCAATATGCTGCAAATGGAGAAAATGTGTATATTGTAAAAATACCGGTAAGTGTTTCGGATGATGGTGTTGTAGAATATGAGGAGTCAAGAGGTGCACTATATAGCGTAAAGCTTCCGGCGAAGAGTTTAATGCATATTTTAGATAGCAAAACAACAGATATGATTTATGTTTATGGTGAAGACGGCTTAGATGAAGCGCCTATTTTTGGTGATTGCGGTGGTTCGATATTTAGCAACCTTGGCAATGAAACCAAGACATATTATCTGTGGGTTTCAGGAGATAATTCTGGAATCACGATTACTAAATCCATTGAAACAATGGATAGTGAAGAGAATGTAACAGCTACTGGTAAAACGGTAGATACTACAGTAGATACTACTGATAAGGGTGCATCAATTATAGTATCAGAGAATAAGGATGTAAACGATGTAGTAGAAAGCGCATTTGTAAAAGTATCTGTTACAGATCCTTCAGATGTAGATGAGGCTATTAGCAAGGGTATTGATGTAATTTTGCAGTACAATTCTGATAATGAAGGTAAGGCTCAGGCAGACAGTATAGAGGTTTCGTATTCTGGAGATGAGAGCATAATTGTGTCTGAGGATACTATAAACAATCTGAAGAATCTATCGAGTAATGTATCGCTTGAGGTTAGTAAAAAGAGCGGAGATAGGATTATCTACACATGGAAGTTTAATCCTGAATTAATTAATACAGTTAAATCTGTAGATACTAGAATTGATATTTATGAGAATGCTATTGGTTATGAGAATAAGGAAGTTGTTGATAATCTGACAGTCAAGGCTGCAACAAAATGTGTACTCGTATTTAAACATAATGGTGAACTTCCTGAGAATACAGAGATTACAGTGAATGTTGCAGACCAGTATACAAATGGTACTGAGCTTTATTATTATCATATTGATTTAGAGAACAATAAGCTTGAGGAGATTGCCACTGCTGTTGTTGAGAATGGCTGTGTAACTCTTAAGCTCAGTCACTGCTCAGATTATGTTATGAGTGATAAGCCGGTATGCAAGCATAGTAATACCGAAATCAGAGGACAGAAGTCAGCAAGCTGTACTGCAGAAGGATATACAGGTGATACATATTGTAAGGACTGTGAAATACAGCTATCTACAGGAACTACTATTCCTAAGACTGCACATGTAGAAGGACAGTGGATTATAGACAAGGAAGCAACAGTAGATGCAGAGGGAAGCATGCATACTGAATGTACAGTATGTAAAACAGTGCTTGATACTAAGAAGATTGATAAGCTCCCTGCACCAACACCAGAACCAACACC
>CAVELH010000028.1:0-19537 GCA_963616385.1 bacterium
TGTATCAGTATATGTGCGACCAGCATAATGCGCTTGTAAAACAGCAGCAGGAAACGATCAAAGAAAATGAGGCTATAATACAGAGAGAACGAGCTGAAATTCAAAACTTATATAAATTCAGCATACAATTAATAAAGAATAATTCAGGGACAAGGGAATCAGCAGTTAATGAACTGATTACTAATTGTGGCTGCTCTTCTGATTATGCTGAAGAGCTTGTACAGAAATACTGGTAAGAAATATACCCCCCGACCATTTTTAGGTCGGGGGGTATATTTTATTTCTCCACAATAGTTCCACCGCCAACTACAATGTCACCATCATATAAAACAACTGCCTGTCCCTTGGTTATAGCTCTCTGCGGCTCGTCAAACACAACCTTTATTTTATCGTCATCTATCTGTGTGACGGTTGCGGGTTGTTCTGTGTGACGATAGCGAACCTTAGCCTTGATGCGCATTTCTCCGTCTATCCTTGGTACGCTTATAAGGTTAATGTCATTAGCTATAAGTGTATCTGTAAACAAATCTGCGTCACGTCCGAGAACAACGGTGTTATCAGTTGTATTTATCTCCATGACATACATAGGTTCTTTTAGTGAAAGACCAAGTCCCTTTCGCTGACCGATTGTATATCTGATAATTCCTTTGTGTCTGCCTAATATATTTCCATGTACATCTACGAAGTTGCCTTCTGGATACGTCTTTTTGGTGTAATCTTCTATAAACTCTGCGTAGTTACCATTTTGTACGAAACAGATATCCTGACTGTCGTGTTTTTTTGCATTTATGAAGCCTTGCTGCTCGGCTATCTCGCGTGTCTTGGACTTTGGCATGCCACCCAACGGAAACTGTGTGTGTGCAAGCTGATCCTGTGTCAGAGAGTACAATACATAGCTCTGATCCTTTGACGCATCTACTGCCTTACAAAGCAGATATCTGCCGATTGACGCATCATATTTAATCTGGGCGTAGTGTCCTGTTACGACATAGTCATAGCCAAGCTCCTTTGCACGATTATAAAGGTATTCAAACTTGAGATATCTATTGCAATCTATGCATGGGTTAGGGGTTATGCCACATTCGTAACAATGAACAAACTTGTCCATTACCTCCTCCTTGAAACGCTCGGAGAAATTAAATACATAATATGGAATATCCATTGATGCCGCAACTGCACGCGCATCCTCCACGTCATCAAGAGAGCAGCAGGAGTGATCCTTTGGTATACAGATATCTTCATTATGATAGAGCTTCATGGTAGCACCTATACATTCATAGCCCTGCTTGCGCATGAGATATGCTGCTACGCTTGAGTCAACACCACCACTCATGGCTATTAACGCTTTGTGGTTCATAAAATGCTCCTTTCGTTGCAAATGGAAAATGGGTTACTTACTCGCCAAGCTCAATCATTTTATCGATACACGCCTTAGCCTTTGTTATTGTCTCGTCATCAAGATTAATTATGGCACCACCATTTCCTGTGACAGCATGAAGAACATCTACTAAGGTTGTGGACTTCATGTTAGGGCAAATGAGGTCCTTTGATAATGTGTAGAAGAATTTATCCGGACACTCGTATGCGAGGTGGTCAGCAATGCTTATCTCGGTTCCTATTATGAATTCCTGTTTAGGCGAATTCATGGCATATTTCATTATTCCTACTGTTGAGCCAACGTAGTCGGCTTTGGCAACTACAGCAGGTACACACTCTGGATGTACAAGGAGTTCAGCGTCAGGATGGAGAGATTTTGCTTTCTCTACATCCTTTACGGTTACTCTTGCATGTATAGGACAGCCGCCCTGAAGCAGCTTGATGTTCTTGTCTGGAATCTGCTTTGCGACATAATCACCTAAGTTGCAGTCTGGAATAAATAATATATTCTTATTAGGTATGTTGTTTACAATCTTAACTGCTGATGAGGAGGTTACACAGACATCGCAGATTGTCTTTAGTGCGGCAGTTGTGTTGATGTAAGCGACAACTGTATAGTCTGGGTTGCTTGCCTTTACAGCAGATATTAAATCAACGTCCATCTGCTCTGCCATAGGACAGCCTGCTATAGGATTGGCGAGAATGACTTTTTTATCAGGCGAGAGAATCTTAACGGTCTCAGCCATGAATCTTACACCACACATAATTACTGTTTTCTGTGGTGCTTCTGTTGCCATTACGGATAATTGATAGGAGTCACCTGTGAAATCTGCCACCTCGATTATTTCCTTTGACTGGTAGCTGTGTGCAAGAATACAGATGTCCTTTTCCTTCTTTAACTTCAGTATCTCCTGTTGAATCTCTTTGATGTTCATAGTGTATTTACTCCTTTTTCACATCGCCTATGGCGGTAACTATATCGTAACCGGCACGCTCCACACGTCTCTCAAGACAACCGCGGCATTGGGCTGCCTCCTCACCGGTACAGATTTTATTATCATATAACTCGTATAACTTTCGCACTCTCACGGGCGAGAGGTTAGGCATTACTACGTTGGCACCTGCCCTAAGACCAAGCTCACGACCATCAGGATGTATAGTTCCAAGTGCTGTTGTGGCAGGTAACAAAACATAGGGAAACATTAGCCTTATAATGGACAGAAGTCTTAGTGTCATATCGAGGCTTCCGTTTGGATGTCCCGCAAATGGGGTTTTGTCATGTGATATATATGGTCCGATGCCTATCATGTCGGGTGAGAGCTCCTGCAAAAAACGAAGGTCACTTATAATGTTATCTATCGTCTGGTATGGCGAACCTACCATGAATCCGGCACCAACCTGATATCCTATATCGCGAAGGTCGAACAGACATCTCTTTCTGTTGTCCGG
This sequence comes from bacterium, assembly GCA_963616385.1. Taxonomy (GTDB): domain Bacteria; phylum Bacillota; class Clostridia; order Lachnospirales; family Lachnospiraceae; genus Coprococcus_C. The sequence continues at coordinate 2,827 of CAVELH010000028.1, forward strand.
ACTTAATTCTTGTGGATGTAATAGTCCATAATGAGTGTTGTCTGCTGTTTCATGGCGAAGGAGATATCTGCTTGCTCCTGCATCGTAATAAGCCTTGTAGCTATCGTATGATTTTTCTCCTATTGAGAGCGTTATCGCACAGTCTGGGTATAGTGCCTTTATAGTAGAAACTATATCACATATTATATCATCCGTGTAGTAGGAATCTTCACCACCCTGAAGCACAAAGGTACGAAAACCAAGTAAATATCCCTCGCTGCAACATTCGAGTATCTCGTCCTTTGAGAGCCTGTATCTCACAGCGGAAGTATTTCCACGTCGTATTCCACAGTAATAACAGTCATTTTTGCAGTAGTTGGTGAATTCTATCAGCCCTCTTATATATACCTCGGTACCGTATACCTGTCTGCGGACATGGTCAGCATAGGTGGCAAGAGGTTCATTTACATCATCTGTTTTAGCGGTACAAAGGAGCTTAAGCTCTTCATCGGAAATGTCATGATTTGTTGCTAATTTGTGGATAATATCGATAATATGAACCTGATTATTCATATAAAACTCCTGCCATTTACATCATAGTATTTTAGTAGGATTTAATCATAACCTTGATTATTGATGATGTCAAGCATGATGGTGTCTTGCATATTATGATAAAAAGAAGTAAAATATCAACAACTATAAATAGATGTGAGGTAAATATGGAAACTAAGATAAATGTTTCACTGCAAAAGGTTGCGGGTGAGCTTAAGAATAATTATGATAGTCAGAAACTCTTTGATTTGTCACTTGGTGACAGAGTACCTAATCGGGATATTATTATTTCTATAATAGATGATTTGAGAAAAATTACATTTCCGGGATTTTTTGGCTCGGAAAATATGGCATATGTATCTAAGGAAAGCTTTGCCGGAAATACACTTGCGACTATTTATGAGAAACTGTTTAAGCAGATAAAGGTTGTGCTTCAATACGATAATCGTGAGAAGGACTATGTTAAGCTTTGTAATGAGGCTGAACGTCTTACACTTGGGTTTGTGGGTAAGATACCTGAGATACAGTCAATGATATTAAAGGATGTTGAGGCAGAGTTCTATGGTGATCCTGCGGCTAAGAATATGGAGGATATTATACTGTCATATCCGGGAATATATGCCATATTTGTATACAGGTATGCACATATTTTATACGAAATGGATGTGCCTTACATACCTCGTATAATGACGGAATATGCACACAGCAAGACAGGTATAGACATCAATCCGGGTGCTAAGATTGGCGAGTATTTCTGTATAGACCACGGAACAGGAATTGTTATTGGTGAGACTACAGAGATAGGAAGTCATGTGAAGATTTATCAGGGTGTAACGCTTGGTGCACTTTCCACAAGAAAGGGACAGGAGCTATCAGGGGTTAAGCGTCATCCGACTATAGAGGATAATGTAGTTATATATTCTAACACTACCATCCTTGGCGGAGAGACGGTAGTTGGCGCAAATTCTGTTGTGGCGGGTAATACATTTGTAACTAAATCCATACCTGCTAATACTAAGGTTGCATCTACATTGCCTGAGCTTGAGCTTAAGCACGCGACTATGAAATAGAACGGAGAAATAATTAATGTACGATTACAATTTTTTACAATGGATAGCCTTTTTTGCCATTTACTGTATGGTTGGCTGGGCATTTGAGAGTATTTATGTTTCTATAGAGCACAGAAAATGGGTAAACCGTGGATTTTTAAATGGTCCATTTCTCCCTATATATGGTTTTGGAGCTATAATAATGCTTATATTTGCACTGCCTGTAAGAAATAGTATACCTCTTATATTTTTATTTGGTATGACGGGAGCAACCTTGCTTGAATATGCAACAGGCTATGCCATGGAGAAGATTTTCCATGTCAAATACTGGGATTACACATATGAGCCCTTAAATCTTAATGGATATATATGCCTTGGATGCTCACTTATGTGGGGAGCGTTGTCAATACTTCTTGTCAAGGTTATACATGAGCCTGTTGAGGGTGTGGTACTTGGACTAAATCATTTGGCACTCATGATTGCTGATATTGTATTTCTGGTTTACTTTGAGTGGGATATTGTTATATCTGCACGTCAGGCATTTGACCTCAGAAAGATTATTGATGAGCAGATTCTCCAGAATGAGACGGTACAGCGTATGCAGAAAAGACTTGATGTACTCATTGCCGTAGCGGAGGATGACAAGAGCAAACGTCAGGAGAAGCGCGAGGAGAGCAAGGAGGAAATCAAGGCAAGAATCGAAAATGCAAAGGCAGAGCTGGAGCAGCTTCGTGCGGAGCTTGAGAATGTCAAGCAAAGTTATGCAGAGCGTACAAAGGCGTATAAGAAGCGTGCTATGTATATACTTAAGCGTAACCCGGGTACAGTTTCTAAGAGACATAAGCTTAACCGCGAGCAGCTTAGAGAGTTGTTTAGGAACAGAGAGTCATAAAATTACATTGTTTGATAGTAAAAAGGGATTGTTATTCATCAATCCCTTTTATTTTACACTTGACACATACCCCTAGGGGGTATATTATAAACACGAAAATAATTTATAGGAGATGATTATTTTGAGCAAAGACGCACAAAATGATATAAAGAAGTGTTGCTGCTGTGGCGATGAGTCACATAAAACAAAAGAGCGAAGTGACAAGGAATATAAAGACCTTATCAACAGACTTAGCCGTATAGAGGGACAGGTCAGAGGCGTTAAGAACATGATAGAGAATGATGCTTACTGCGTTGACATTCTCACTCAGGTGGCTGCGATTAATGCGGCACTGAACAGCTTTAATAAGGTTTTGCTCGCAAATCATATCAGAACATGCGTTGCTGATGACATAAAGGCGGGCAATGATGAGGTTATAGACGAGCTTGTCACTACATTGCAAAAGTTAATGAGGTAGGTGATAGAATATGAAGCAATACGACATAAGCGGAATGAGCTGTGCAGCCTGTTCAGCAAGAGTGGAGAAGGCTGTATCTAAGGTAGAGGGAGTTTCGTCAGTTTCAGTGAGCCTCCTTACCAATTCTATGGCTGTAGATGGAGATGTAGACAGTCAGGCTATAATACAGGCTGTTGAGCATGCAGGATATGGAGCAAGGGAAAAGGGCAAATCCGAGGCGGCTGTGGATGATAAGCACGATACAGCATCGGAGGAGATAAAGAAGCTTAAGACCAGATTTATAGCGTCACTCATTTTTTTGATTCCATTGATGTATGTTTCTATGGGACATATGATGTGGAGCTGGCCGCTTCCTTCATGGCTTGCTGATAATCACGTTGCCATGGGACTTATACAGTTATTATTTACAACAATTATAATGGTAATAAATCAGCATTTCTTTATAAGCGGATTTACAAGTCTTATACATGGTGCTCCTAATATGGACACGCTTGTAACACTTGGCGCGAGTGCGTCATACGGATATAGTATTTATGCACTTTTTGCAATGACGGATGCCATGGTTCGCATGAATCATGATGATGTTATGTCATATATGCATGAGTTTTACTTTGAGTCAGCGGCTATGATACTTACTCTTATTACACTTGGTAAGATGTTAGAAGCGATATCAAAGGGGAGAACTACGGATGCATTAAAGGGGCTTATGAATCTTGCACCTAAACGTGCGACGATAGTCAGAGACGGGGCTGAGGTACAGGTTGACATAGCCGAGGTATCTATAGGAGATATATTTGTAGTTAAGCCCGGAGAGAGTATACCTGTTGATGGTGTTGTCTTAGAAGGAAACAGTGCGGTGGATGAATCTGCACTTACCGGAGAGAGCATACCTGTAGACAAGGCTTCTGAGGATAAAGTATCAGCGGCAACAATAAATCAGTCTGGATATATAAAATGCAGGGCTACAAGAGTTGGTGAGGATACAACATTATCACAGATTATCCGTATGGTTAGCGACGCAGCTGCCACAAAGGCTCCGATTGCGAAGGTTGCGGATAAGGTATCAGGAGTATTTGTTCCGACAGTTATAGGAATAGCCGCAATCACAATTATTGTGTGGCTGTTGGCAGGACAGACTATAGGCTTTGCACTTGCAAGAGGAATATCGGTGCTTGTAATTAGCTGCCCTTGTGCATTAGGGTTAGCGACACCTGTAGCTATTATGGTTGGCAACGGTGTTGGAGCTAAGCATGGAATCCTATTTAAGACCGCAGTATCACTTGAGGAAACAGGAAAGATAGACGTTATAGCATTAGATAAGACAGGAACTATTACTATGGGAAAGCCTGAGGTAACGGATATATATCCTTGTGAGGGCGTGAGTGAGGATGAGCTTGTCACATACGCGTATGGTCTTGAGCGAATGAGCGAGCATCCGCTTGCACATGCAGTTGTAATGTATTTTGAGGAGCATAAATCTGATATGGCAAAAAGTGAGGATAAGGTTACAGATTTTGCAGCAGTACCCGGAAATGGACTTACAGCAATGTATGGTAATGAGAGAGTATATGGAGGAAATCTCAACTATATAGAGAAGTATGTAGATGTAAGTGCTGATATAAGAGATATTTCTAAGACATATGCCGAAAATGGTAAAACGCCTTTGTTCTTTGCAAAGGTTTCTGAAAATGGAAATGCCCAAATGCTTGGAATTATAGCTGTCGCTGATGTAATAAAGCCTGACAGCGTAGAGGCTATAGCGGCACTTCAGGATATGGGTATACATGTTGTCATGCTTACTGGAGATAACGAGAAAACAGCTCAGGCGATAGGTAAGCAGGTCGGTGTAGATAATGTAGTTGCCGGTGTACTTCCGGATGGAAAGGAGCAGGTTATAAGGAGCCTGCTTGCCGATGGCAAATACAAGGTTGCCATGGTTGGTGATGGAATAAATGATGCACCTGCACTTACCCGTGCTGATATAGGAATAGCTATAGGAGCAGGTACAGATATAGCTATTGATGCGGCAGATGTAGTTCTTATGAAGAGCAGCATAAATGATGTTGTTCATGCGATAAGATTAAGCAAGACAGTTCTTAGGAATATACATGAGAATCTGTTCTGGGCATTTTTCTATAATGTAATAGGTATTCCTCTTGCAGCAGGTGTGTGGTATCCGCTGCTTGGCTGGAAGCTTAACCCTATGTTTGGCGCGGCTGCCATGAGCCTTTCAAGCTTTTGTGTTGTAACAAATGCACTTAGAATCAATCTGTGCAAGCTTAACAAGGCAGCAAAGAAAAAACGTACTCAGATTGAAAGTGACAAGGCTCACCATATAAATGATATTGTCAATCAGATAAATAAGAAGATGAAAGGAGAAAATGACATGAAAAAGACAATGATAATCGAAGGAATGATGTGTGGACACTGCGAGGCAAGAGTTAAGAAGTGCTTGGAGGCTATTGACGGTGTAGAGGAGGCAGTTGTAAGCCATGAGAGTAAAAGTGCAGTTGTTTCCCTGTCATCAGAGGTAGCAGATGACGTGTTACGTCAGGCTGTCGAGGCACAGGATTATAAGGTGATTGAAATTAAATAAGTAAATGCATACTACCTGTTATTTTCGGTTATATTGTTATTAATATAATCGAAGATAACGGGAGTATAGCATATGAAATACAGCGACCATTACATTCTTGCGAAATATATGGCAAAAACTTATCATATAACAAATCCATTTCATCGTATTCCATTTATCATAGGAAATGTTCTTCCGGATTTGAATAAATTCACATATTTACAGGGCTATGGCAGATTGCGGGACAGGCTTTGCTCGCTTGGTGTCAAACTATCATTAAATGACAGAAGGAAGCTCCTTATTGCCGGACATACTGCCGAGGGTTCAAGACATTATGTAAACAAGAACACTTATACATTCAGGAAAAAGTATCATGGGGTAAATGCTAAAAAAACAGGTTTTATTGCGTGGTACAGATTAGGTGTCATGCTTCATTACGTTGTTGACAGATTTACCTATCCGCACACGCTCAGGTCTGGTATGGCATTTATGGAGCATGTGAGGTATGAGGAGGAGCTTCACGATATATTCCCTGTTGTGATTGAGATGCTGGATAATGAAAGAAAGCGTAAATCAGTTATCTGTTCTGTAAGGGAAAAGTTTGGTCATATGAATTTTGACGTGTTATACAGAGCGTTTAGAATGGATGGAGGTAAGCTTGTCCTGCCCTTTGATAATTGTATTTATGTTTTTGCTGCGACAGTTAAATATATGGATTATGTCCTTCCAAGACATCTGTAATTCCTCGGACTTCATTAATTTTCGATTTTATCAAATAAGAAGTTAAAATTATCGTTTTTTTTATCATATTGAGTTAATATGAAAAGTAAGGTATAATATTTACTATATATGGTAAAATTGCGTTTGAAATTGGCAAAACCGATAAATGAGGGGGAGAGTACATGAGTCTGGGACATGAATCACTTGATGATTCAAGATTATTTGAATTATTATCTAACAGCTCTAACAGAACCTATGTATATTACAGTAATATAAAGGAAGATTGGGCTAGATGGTCGAAGTCCGCGGTTGAATATTTTGGATTATCGGGAGATTACCTTACACCGTGTGGAGACGAATGGGCAGCTAAGATACATCCTGAGGACAGACCTATATATGATGAAGATTTCAGGAGAATGGCAAGACACGAATCGCCATATCATAACTGTGATTATAGAATTACCAACGCCTCTGGAGAATATGTGTGGATAAATTGCAGAGGCTATGTCACATATGACGATGATGGAAACATGGAGTGGTTTGCGGGCTTTGTCACTAATATGGGGAATCGTGACAAGATAGATCCTATTACTTCTCTGTGCACGGTTTATGAATTTCGTAATTATGTTCAGAGATTGCTTGACGAGGGGAAGTCGGGCGGAATCATGATTATAGGACTTGAGAATTTCAAGCGTGTAAATGCTGAGTATGGATATGATTTCGGTGATAAGGTTTTGTATACGATTGGTCAGAAGCTTCTCGGATATACTGACAACAAAACCAGTGTGTACAGAATGGATGGAGCTGTATATTCCATGGTTATGGAGGATGGTGATATTGCTGATATTATAGATATGAAAAACAGGATTGCTCATATGCTTGAGCTTCTTCCTGTTGGCAATCAGAATATACACCTTCATGTGGAGACTGCTGCAACGCTGTTTCCTGCGGATGGTATATACATAGACCAGTTACAGAATAATTTATTTTATGCACTTGAGCAGGCGAAAAAGCTTGGTGTTTCTGATGTTGTATTCTACAGTGAGGAGCTATATAACAGACGAAACAGAATAGCTAATATGAAGGAGGCTATATGTCACAGTGTGGCTAATAATTTCGAGGGCTTCCGTATGGTATTTCAGCCTATAGTTGATGCCGATACAGAGACATGCGTATCTGCTGAGGCACTTTTAAGATGGTCACATAAAGACTTTGGCAATGTAAGTCCTATGGATTTTATACCTATACTTGAGGAGACAAAGCAGATTATTCCTCTTGGCAAATGGATTATTGATGAGAGCTTAAGAAGGCTCGCTGAATGGTACAAGGAGGATGGAAATACCCTTAAGACCATAAATGTCAATGTATCGTATATTCAGTTTATGGATATGACCCTTAGGGATTATGTTGTGTCGAAGCTCGATTTTTATGGATTGCCGCATAACGCACTTGTGTTAGAGCTGACTGAGAGCTGCCATGTTGAACAGACAGATTTTCTTGCACAGGTTTTGCAGAGCTACAAGGATTCAGGAATAACTATAGCCCTTGATGATTTTGGTACAGGATATGCGTCTTTAAGTGTACTTAAGGACATACCTGCTGATATAGTGAAGCTTGACCACACTATGACAAGCAAGATAGTGGATAAGCTTAAGGATAGAAAGCTTATTGAGTTCATTGTTATGTACTGCAAGAAGGTTAATATCCGCGTCTGTGCCGAGGGAGTTGAGACAGATGAGGCTCTGTCCATAGTTCAGGATGCAGGTGCAGAGCTTATACAGGGATATTATTACGATAAGCCTTTGGAGGTTGAATACTTCACAAATAAATATATTACTTGACAATACTCCGTAAACGTGGTTTAATTTTATCGTTAAACCGCTTTAACGCATTGAAGTGGTATTGACAAATTTAATATTTAAGAGTGGAGGCTTATTTATGAAGAAGATACTTGTTTTGCTTATGACAGCAGTAATGGCTATGAGCTTATGTGCTTGTGGCAGCAAGAAGGATGACGTATACACAGTAGGTATCTGCCAGCTTGTACAGCATGATGCACTTGATGCCGCAACAAAGGGCTTTAAGGACGCACTTATCGAGGAGTTCGGTGAGGATGGAGTTAAGTTTGATGAGCAGAATGCACAGGGTGATGCTAATACCTGTTCAACCATTATTAATGGTTTTGTTTCAAGTGATGTAGACCTTATCCTTGCAAATGCTACACCTGCACTTCAGGCAGCAGCAGCCGGAACAGATACAATTCCTATCCTTGGTACATCAGTTACAGAGTACGGTGTTGCTCTTGAGCTTGATAACTTTGATGGTACAGTAGGAAGAAATATATCAGGTACATCTGACCTTGCACCTCTTGATGGTCAGGCAGATATGTTACATGAGCTTTTCCCAGATGCTAAGAATGTTGGCCTTTTATATTGTTCAGCAGAGGCTAACTCACAGTATCAGGTAGATACAATTAAGAAGTACCTTGAGGATATGGGTTATACATGTACATACTACTCATTCTCAGATTCAAATGACCTTTCTTCTGTAGTAACAAAGGCAGCAGATTCAAGTGATGTTATTTATGTTCCTACAGATAATACAGTTGCAGCTAATACAGAGATTATTAAGAATATCTGCATGCCTGCAAAGGTTCCTGTTGTAGCAGGTGAGGAAGGTATATGTGCAGGTTGTGGTGTTGCTACACTTTCAATCAGCTACTATGACCTTGGATATGCTACAGGTAAGATGGCAGTTAAGATTCTTAAGGGCGAGTCAAAGGTTGAGGAGATGCCTGTAGAGTATGCACCTAACTTTACTAAGAAATACAATGCTGATATCTGTGAGCAGTTAGGAATTACTATTCCTGATGGTTACGAGGCAATTCAGTAGGCTGTTATATAAGGTATTGATTTAACGCAGAAAAAATATTATTATTAATCGGGTAAGGGTTTTCCTTATCCGATTTTTAATATAACTAAGGAGGTTTTTATGGATATCAGTAATTTGATTAATGCGCTTCCCGGTGCTACTGCACAGGGATTGATATGGGGGATAATGGCAATAGGCGTGTACATAACATTTCGTATACTTGATATAGCAGACTTGTCTGTAGATGGTACTATGTGTACGGGTGCCGCTGTCTGTATAATACTTATGCAGCATGGATGGAGTGCTCCCGCTGCTATGCTTGCGGCATTTGGAGCCGGACTTTTGGTTGGACTTATGACAGGTATATTTCATACATTTATGGGAATACCTGCTATCCTTGCCGGTATTCTTACTCAGCTTGGACTTTGGAGTATAAATCTTAAGATAATGGGTAAATCTAATCAGGCAATTAACGTAGAAAAATATGACCTTGCAGTATCTCTAAGATATATAAGAAATATTGCATGGTATAAGAATACAATATTTATCGTTGCTATATTTATAGTAGCTATAATCGCATTGCTCTATGTTTTCTTTGGAACAGAGCTTGGATGTGGTATAAGAGCTACCGGATGTAACCCTAATATGGCAAGGGCACAGGGCATTAACACAAACTTTAACAAGGTACTTGGACTTATGCTCTCAAATGGACTAGTTGCATTGTCAAGTGCTTTACTTGGACAGTATCAGGGCTTCGCAGATATCAACATGGGAAAAGGTGCTATCGTAATCGGACTTGCAGCAGTGATTATAGGTGAGGCAATATTCGGCAAGATATTTAAGAACTTTGCACTCTCACTTTTAGCTGTAGCATTTGGTTCAGTTATATACTACATCGTTATTCAGTTTGTATTATGGCTTGGAATAGATCCTGACCTCCTCAAGCTTCTTTCGGCATTAGTTGTTGCTGTGTTCCTTGCAATACCTTATTGGAAGGGCAAGTATTTCAACCGTTCGAAGCATATTGACAAAGCAGATGTGAAGAAGGAGGCTTAATACTATGTTAGAGTTAAAGAATATATACAAGACATTTAATCCTGGCACTATAAATGAGAAGGTAGCCTTAAAAGGACTTTCACTTACACTTGAGGATGGAGATTTTGTAACGGTAATAGGTGGTAACGGAGCTGGTAAGTCAACCATGCTTAATGCCATAGCGGGTGTGTGGCCAATAGATAACGGACAGATACTTGTTGACGGAGAGGATGTAACTAAGCTTTCAGAGCATAAGCGTGCAAAGTACCTTGGAAGAGTATTTCAGGATCCTATGACAGGTACGGCTGCCAACATGGAGATACAGGAGAATCTGGCACTTGCCAAGAGAAGAGGAAAGCACAGAATGTGCTTTGTACCTGGCATCACTAAGCAGGAAAAGGAAGAGTACAGAGAGCTTTTGGCTACACTCGGACTTGGACTTGAGAGCAGAATGACATCTAAGGTAGGTCTTTTGTCAGGCGGACAGAGACAGGCTGTTACACTGCTTATGGCTTCACTCCAGAAACCCAAGCTTCTTCTCTTAGATGAGCACACAGCAGCTCTTGATCCTAAGACAGCAGCAAAGGTGCTTGAGACAACAGATAAGATAGTTAAGCGTGATAACCTGACAACGCTTATGATTACACATAATATGAAGGATGCCATAGCACATGGAAACAGACTTATCATGATGATGGACGGAGACATAATCCTTGATATACGCGGTGAGGAGAAAAAGAAGCTTACGGTTTCTGACCTTCTTCACAAGTTCGAGGAGGCAAGTGGTGAAGAGTTCTCAAATGATAAGGCAATATTAGGTTAGCAGAATATGAACGAGGAACAAATACTAAAAGCCAGGTTAAAGGACCTGGCTTTTAAATCATACAAACAAAATATATATACATATACACCATTTCTTAGTCCTGCCGATATGGCAGTATTTGATACGCTTCGTGATGAGCTTTCATATGTATGTTACGAGATAAATGGGGGACTTGATATATGTGAGAGAAGGATGATAGAATTCGGTTCAAGGGAGCAGCTTGGCTATGATGGTGTATGGCCGATAAAGCTTATTGTGATATCACCTCTTATAGAGAAGTTCTCGGATGAGCTAAGCCATAGAGATTTTCTTGGAGCACTTATGAATTTAGGCATAGAGAGGGCTGTACTTGGGGATATTATAGTTAAGAACCAGAAGCGTGCATATGTTTTTTGTCAGGAAAATATCGCAGATTTCATAGCAGATAATCTGACTAAGATTAAGCACACTAATGTAAAATGTACCATCATGGATATAACCGAAGCGGGAGATATCAGCGAACTTAAGCCGGAGCTTTATGACATTAGCTGTATAGTTGCGGCAGTGAGGTTTGATGCAGTTGTTGCGGCGTTAATTAAATGCTCAAGGAGTGAGGCAGTAAAGTATTTTCAGTCTGAGAAGGTTACTCTTAATGGAAGAATATGCACTAGGAATAGTATGACCTTGAAGGAAGGTGACATATTTTCAGTGAGAGGACATGGGAAATATATATACTGTGGTCATGGCAGTGAAACAAAAAAGGGTAAAATACATATTTTTTTAAAAGGTTATAGATAATTATAATTAAATTATGTACAAAATTATGCATTTTGTGATAAAATAGATAAGTATGGGTTTTTAGGCTCATTTAGAGGCAGAATTTACAGGAGGTGGATGTCGTGATTAGTAAATACATTACTGAGAACGGAAAACTAAAGGAAATTAACGACTACATGACAGGCATGTGGATTAATCTTACGGCACCCAGCCAGGATGAGAGCCTCGAGATATCAAGAAGATATGCGATAGACCTTACCGATGTAAGGGCTGCACTTGATGAGGAAGAGTCATCACGTGTGGATGTGAATGAGGATTATGTTCTTATAATCTTTGATATTCCAACGGTTGAGATACGTCATAATCAGGAGGCGTATTCGACAATTCCTATAGGTGTTCTCTGGACAGATGAGGCGATAATTACGATATGCTCTGTGGAGACACCTGTGCTTAAGCATTTCATAGTGAATAATGTTAAGGATTTTACGACAAAGAAGCAGGTAAGATTCACATACCAGATTTTATATAGAACCTGTGCATTGTATCAGTCTTATCTGAGAATTATAGATAGAAAGCGTCTGGAGATGGAGGAGAGAATAGGCGGTGCAACAGAGGATGCCGATATTATTAACCTCCATGAGATGGAATCAAACCTTGTATACTTCGATACTTCACTTCGTGCCAATCGTATGATAGTTGACAGACTTACGAGATATAGTGGCATCAAGAAGTTTCAGGAGGATCAGGAGTTATTGGATGATGTGATAATTGAGAATTTGCAGGCTATCGAGATGACACAGATATATCGTGACATCCTGAAAGGTACAAGAGAGCTCATGTCTACAGTTATCAATAACAGGCTTAATAACATAATGAAGCTTTTGGCGGCTATTACTATTGTTATGGCTATTCCTACGATTATATCTGGTATATATGGTATGAATGTAAGTGGTAAATGGATGCCTCTGTCCAATACACCTTATGGATTCTTCATCATATGTGGAATCATTTATACTTAGAAAGAGAAAGATGCTTTAGAATTAACGTTATTTTATAGATAGGGTAGGGGAGTAAATGTCCAAGAAGTTAAGATTTATTTCAGTGGTAGCATCCAGTCCGCTATTTGCATCTGTGATGATACCGATATCTAATTATATGATTCGCCATGAAGACAAATTTACAGATGAACAGAGATATGAGTGTGCTATGAAGATGGTTCGCCATATGGCTAAGAGAGCACAGACTAAGACTGATACCTATGGAAGGGAGAATCTTCCTTCTGATGGAGGATATATATTGTTTTCCAATCATCAGGGCAAGTATGATGCACTCGGCATTATGATTTCTCATATTAAGCCGCTTGCCATGCTGTGGGAAGAAAAATCCGCTGACAGACCTATGGCACGTCAGGTAAGGGATTTGGCAAAGGGTAAGACGATTCGCTTAGATGATTACAGAGAGCAGATACATGTGCTCAATGATATTGCCAAGGAGGTTGCAGCGGGAAAGAGATTCCTTATATTCCCAGAGGGAGGATATAGGGATAACAAAAATTTCCTTCAGGAATTCAAGTCAGGTTGTTTTATGGCAGCAATTAAGTCTAAGCAACCAGTTGTTCCAGTCGCAATATATGACTCATGGCGTTCAATGGATACTGCCAGACCGGGAAGAGTTACAACACAGGTTCATTATCTTAAGCCTATATTTTATGATGAGTACGCTAAGATGAAGAAAAAAGAATTATGTGATTTGGTAAGAGACAGAATAGAGGAGAAAATGCAGGAGCTTAGAGATAAAGATCCGCGTATGAAGAGAGCGCATTTTGGAGTATAAGATATCGGCTATGATTAAGAAATAAATTCATAGCCGATATTTTTTGTCATTTCCTCTTCAAGGGCAGAGCCATTGTAGGCAGATGTTAGAAACCAAAGCTTCATGTACATTGCTATAGGAGATGCCTTTGGCAGGATATTGATGTTCATATCCTTGTAAATTCTGGTGCTGGCATAGCCGATACGATTTTCAACGCCAGTCAGAAAAACAGGAATATTGCGTTTGATTGCCGTGTTGATGAAATCTGTAAAGTCGTTGTCGTCCGTACACAGTGTACCTGAGTGATATGTGTCAAACAAAATGGCTTTTATGTGTTCTTCTATTGATGGGTAAGACTGCCCCGGTACAGGTCTAAGATAAAGTACTGCTGATTGGCTGTCCAGCTCTATCTCGCTGTATTGTACGGAGTCTAAGCTATTGTTGTCAGCTTCGTCATTATATGGAATGAAGGTATTATTCTTAAAGCATCCATATACTTTGCCTGCGATACTGTATAGCTTGTCGCTGTATGCGGTATGTGGAAGAAGTCTGGTCGCTCTGTGTATAAGGGGTACTTCACCTTCATTAAGGTAAGATACAAACACTCCCTTGGTGCTGTGATTGTTTGCACAATACCGTATAAATTCTACAGCAGAGTAGAAGTTCATCGGTCCGTTTGCACGTTCATCATCAGGTATATAGTTGCTTGAAACAAGAACTATAGGTATGTCAGAGGCCGAAAATGCGTAGCCGAGTGCTGCTGATGTATACTGTATAGTGTCAGTTCCATGGGTTACAATAATACCATCAAAGTGTTCTCCATCAGCCTGACTTTCTCCTGAAAGACCGTCCTTAAGGCATGTAATAAGCTGGTTTATGTGAAATGCACTGAGGTTTTCACTCAAAATATTATATGGCTGGATAATCTCGAAGTCAGCTGGCTCGGTATCATTTTTTTCTGCAAGCAGCTGGTAGCGGTCTATAAGAGTATAATGACCTTCAACCTCTGGGGCTATATATCCATCTGTAATTTTAGAACCGATAGTTCCACCGGTAAATACTACTAATATATTCATGGTGTCCTCGCAAATAAAATATTTTTGATATAAGTATAACCCGAATTGGTAAAAAAGAACACAAAAAGTTTGTTGTTATTTGCGATACAACTATGATACAATCATAAACGAATTATTGAACGACAAAATTAAAAGATTAGGAAGATGCTATATATGAAACGAAGGATAAGAAGCATAATAATTGTATTTGCGGTTATATTAAGCGTTTGTTTTGGCAATGGAATTGTTTATGCGGAGGAATATACTGAGGATGAGCAGACAGAATATGAGCCTGTCGCATTTGCGGTGGTTGACATAACTGAGATGGATATAGCTGAGCTTCAGCAGGCAGTTGACGATGGATATCTTACATATGAGCAGATTATGATGTTGTATCTTGACAGAATATATGCGTATGCGGATATGTATGAATGTCTTATATATGTCTCTGATACTGCACTTGATGAGGCGAGAAATTGTGACAGGATATATAAAGCTACAGGAAGAACGAGTGATATATTCGGACTTCCGGTTATAGTTAAGGATAATATAGATGTAGAGGGTATGCCTACAACTAATGGCAATCGTTATCTGGCCGATGCTGTGGCAGATGAAGATGCACCCATAATTGCAGAGCTTAAGGATGCAGGAGCAATAGTGGTTGCCAAGGCTAATATGGACAGGTATGCAGAACACTCACAATATTCAATAAGTGATTTTGGGCGTGTGAATAATGCATATGACCTGACTAAGACCTCGTATGGCTCGTCAGGAGGAAGTGCGGTATCGTGTGCAGCTTCCCTTGCTCCTATATGTATAGGCACAGACACCAATGCATCCATAAGAGTTCCTTCCGCTGCAAATGGAGTTGTCGGTATCAGACCTACAAAGGGTTTACTTTCCACTGATGGTGTAACGCCTTTAATTGAGACTAGAGATACAGCAGGACCTATTGCCAAAACAGTTACTGATGCAGCGTTGATATTGTCAGCTATGACAGGTTATCAGTATGATTATACGGAGGCTCTTGACAGCAATGCCCTTAATGGTATGAAAATAGGTATCGTGGATAATCTGGCAAATCGTGCCACAGGCTCTGTTGATGAGTTATTTGACAATGCAGTTTCAGTGCTGGAGAGCTGTGGTGCCGAGGTTATCCATGTGAATATAAGTCTTGGCTCTTCATATGATTGTGATGTTGCATCATACAATAAAGTATTTACAGCAGCCATGGACAAGTACGAAGTTGATGCTGTAATATACCCCACCTTATATGGCAATGCTTTAAGCCATTCAAGTGCATTAGGGGGAAGCAACAGTAATGGCTGGTATATAGCACCATCGGCGGGGGTACCTGCAATCAGCGTACCTATGGGAACTGACACGGATGGAATACCGAGTGGAATAGAATTTGTGGCAAGAGCATATGATGATGCGGTTGTCATTGCTGCGGCATATGCCTACGAGCAGGCATCAGGAGTTAAGGTAAAGACTACACTTGCACCTGGTTTATATGATTCTGTGGAGGAGATAGAGACCTTATATGATATACGAGACACAGATATAGATACACTCATTTATGGGTATTTTGGAACAGATGAACAGTATGCAGGTATAGAGGCAGCATATTCTGACATTGTTGCATATCTTGAGGACTCTTATTATGACGATGTGGATGCGGTTGCAAATGCACAAGCTTTAATAGATAAATTCGAAAATGCGGTAATGTCATACAGGATGTCAAGCTGGGAGATTATGTCGAATGAAGAGAGTGAGCTTGTCACAAGGATGAAGATGTATGATATAATAAGACAGACAATAAAATGATATACATTATATCCGCAAAGGAGGAACGGGCATTATGGTAACAATTTCAGATTCAGTAAAGTACATAGGTGTAGATGATAAGGATATTGATTTATTTGAGAATCAATATATAGTTCCGGAGGGTGTATCGTATAATTCATATCTCATTATGGATGAAAAGGTTTGTCTTATGGACACTGTTGACGCAAGAAAAACAGCAGAGTGGGAGAAAAATCTTATAGATACGCTTGATGGAAGAAAGGTTGATTATCTTGTGGTTCAACATTTAGAGCCAGACCATTCCGGTTCAATTCTTAAGGTGTTAGAGC
>CAVELH010000029.1:0-18974 GCA_963616385.1 bacterium
TAGAGACTGATTGTGTATCTCGTAGTTTCTGTCCAAAATTAAGTATTGCAGAAGATCCCGTTTGTGGCTCTGCTCATTGCCAGATTGCAGCATACTGGTCGCAGGAACTACAAAAGAAAGAGATTTACGCATATCAGGCATCAAAACGCGGTGGGTATTTACATTGTACCCTTCAAGATAATGATAGAATCACTATCAGCGGAGAAGCTGCTTTGGTTGCTATTTCTGAAATTATAGCATCTCTATAACTTCCAGTTTCTCAAACCCAATAATTGAAAATTGGAGGATGTTGTAATGGATATATTAGGAATTATGAAACAAAGGCACAGTGTAAGACAGTATAAAAATCAAGCTATTGAATCAGCTAAGAGAGAAGAAATTAATTCATTGATAAATGATGTTAATGCTGAGAGTAAGTTGTCAATGCAGGTGTTTTATGACGAACCAAAATGCTTTAATTCATTTATGGCTCATTATGGGAAATTTGAAAATGTAAAGAATTATATTGCAATTGTTGGAAATAAAAATGAGCAGGAAAAGGCAGGATATTATGGTGAGAAGATTGTGTTGAAATGTCAGGAACTTGGACTTAACACCTGTTGGGTAGCGATGACGCATGGCAAATCAAAAGCAGAAATAAGAAAAGGACAGAAACTGCTTATTATTATTTCTCTTGGATATGGCGAGACACAGGGAGTACCACATAAGAGCAAGAGCATAGCAGAACTTGGAAAAGCAGATCAGAGTACAGAATGGTTTGACAGAGGTATGGAAGCGGTAAGTCTTGCACCAACTGCCATAAACCAGCAGAAGTTTCTTTTTGAACTGAAAAATGGAAAAGTTACAGCAAAGAATCTTGGAGGTTTTTACTCTAATATTGACCTTGGAATTGCGAAATATCATTTCGAGACAGTAACAGGGCATGAGGTAAAATAACTATAAAACTGCTATATAAAATTACTTATGGTATCTGGAAAATAAATTATGATACTTTTCTGACACCAGTCAGGGAAGTTATGCGTAAATTACTCTGTATTGCAAGGGACAGCAATATTAAAGTGGCACCTGTTATTGAATATAATGTAAAGTGCTCCTTTAGAAAAATACAGCTTAATATGGAGGCAACAAGTGGTCCAAGAGCGCAGAAAGAGCTTGCGGTCTCAGATGAAAGCTTACTTTGGGCGACTGGCTGTAGTGTGAAGCCAAATGAAGTGCATACAGCAGCAAGAATAAATATCATTACATATTGGGAAGGAAATTTTGGCAGGGTAAGATTACCCTCTATGGCGATATTTATCCAAGATAACACACCGGTTGTTGTAACCTGAAAGAAGCCTATTATGAATGAATCTCCTGATTTTACAAGTCGGGAAGTTGTTATTATAGCTATTGCATACAAAAAGGCTGCGGCAAACAGATAAACCTCGCCTGATGTAAAATATACTTTATTTCCGGCAAGAGTAAGTATTCCAACACCAATAATTGCTATAAAAGAACAAAAAAGAGTTCTTTTTGTAGGAAATGTTCTTGAAATCAGGCACTCAAGGAATGGAACAATAATTATTGCAAGATTTTCTATAAAAGCCGCGGTTGAGGCATTTGTTGTTTTTAAGCCTGTATGTTCGGCAATAAGTATAAGGTAGAAAATGGAGCCGATGACAATACCGCTGATTACGTTATGTGCATTTAAGGATTTAATTATTTTTTTATAGAAAATTAGTAATAGAATTATGGAGGCTGTGCTAAATCTAAGTGCAATAAGGCTAGAGGTATTCATGCTGGTAAGACATAGCTTACTGAATAAAAAAGATGTGGCTCTGGCTGATATAACGAATGCGAGTAAAGTAGTTGCTTGTTTTTTTGATAAATTCATATATATTGTTTCCTTTCGCAATAAAAGAATTGTTGATATTAGTATACAAATAGTCTATCATTGAGAAAAGCGAATATAAATCAACTCATCTTTGCTTGATAGTCAATGATAGGAGGCGCAATTAAATGGACACAGAAAAGGCAAGGATATTTCTTGCGGTAATGAATAAGGGAAGCTTAACGGCAGCAGCCGAACAATTAGGGTATACAGCGTCTGGAATATCGAGGAGTATAGCGTCTCTGGAGGAAGAAATTGGTATACCTTTATTTATAAGGGGAAAGAAAGGTGTTGAACTCACCTCCGATGCAGAGTTATTTGTGCCTATTATGAGGGAACTTGTGTATCAGGCAAATAAGTTAAAGGAAGCTGCTGACAGAATAAAGGAACTTGAAGAGGGTACACTTACAATTGGCATTTCATATGCCGGTTATTTTAAGCTTATTGCTGAGAAGTTAAAATTATTTACAGATAAATATCCACAAATAAGAATAAAAACTTTACAGGAAACAAGTACGAAGCTTTTGCGTGCATTGGAACATCACGAAATAGACATAGCAATTATGACATACAGGGAATCAGATTATAATTTTTATGCGTTGAGAAAGGATCCTATGGTTGCATGTATTCCGGCTAATCATTTTCAGGCAGATAAAGAGGTGTTCCCTATAAGGTTATTTGAAAAAGAGAGCTTTATTGCTCCGTATCCGAACTATGACACAGATTATAAGCGCGTGTTTGAACAGCTTGGTATTCGTCCTGACATTCAATTTACAACAATGGATATATATGCGGCATATTGTATGGTGGAAACCGGATTAGGTTGTACGTTACTTAATAAACTGGAAGTGGAATCGTGGAATGGAAATGTGAAATTGATTCGGACTGAGCCGCAAATTGATTTTGAAATCGGAGTATTATATCCTGATACAGATAATCTTTCGGTTGTCGCAAAAAGCTTTTTAAATGAATTTATTAAAATATGATGTGATAAAAATTTATTCGCACATATCAACTTGTAATCATATAACTATATGTTATAATATTTTCAGTTAGATAAAACTAACCCAAACTATGAATACAAGAGGATGAGAGAATGAATTGGACAAGAACAATTTTAGATGGCATTGTATTGATGATAATATTTAACGCTGTAGTTGCTGTTGCATGGATTTTTATGCCAACAGCATTTAGCAGTATGACACCTAAGGAAATCAGGGAGGCTGCTCCGCCAAGAACAAAGAAGGATATGATAAAGCTGGCGTGTCTGCTTTATCCACTGTTTATTCTGACTGTAGCATATATGATAGTCAGTTCACATCTGGCTGGAGTTACAGGCTTCTGGAATTTGTTCTGGACTGCTTACATAGAGACATTTTTTATAAATATGGGCGATTTCTGGGGACTTGATTTCTGGTACAGAGGCGCAGTTAAGGATAAAATTATGATTCCGGGAACGGAACATTGTAAAGCCTGGGAGACAAAGGAGTGGATGAAAACTCTTGCGATTCCTGAGCATTGGATTTTGTGGCCTTTTATTGCCTGTCCTATGTTTGGATTTATTGTGGCAGGTATAAGTCATTGGATTTACTAACTAATTTATAATAATATTGCTTTTTGACAGCTTGTTACTCCTTGTTTTATTTCCTATATTGTATTAAAATATAAATAATTATGCACATTTTGTACGATAAGGAAGAGGATTTCATGGCACTGAAGCACGTTATGATAAATGATATAATTGCAGAGCATAGCGCAAGAATGCAGAATTTGAAGAAATATTACCCGTTTTTTGTGCTGAATGAGACTACTTTTTCCCAGTATAAGGAGGGAAAGTACTCATTCCTTGATATGGGTTATATTACTATGGCATCCTTGCGCTTTTTTATTAATGAAAACAACTTCCGTGAAAAGGATATCACCTATGAAGAATATGAGGCGTTTTTAACAGAACTGTTAGACAGAGACTTTGAGATATCAGATACAGACGAGGAGAAAAAACATTTAATATCGTACATATTTGACAAGCTAAAGAATGATGGACGTGCATTTGAGTTTAAGTTCTATGATCCTGAGGTGAAGAAGAATCGAATATACAGAGTTAAGCTGATTGACAGCAGGATTGAAAATGGTCAGGTGCTATACACGATTACCTCAGATGGAATAGAATTTTATCTGGACACAAAGGAGATAAAGGATGAGAGTAAGATAAATATCTCCCAACTGCTGCTTGAGAAGATGATTCGCTCAAATAATTTTAAGGGCGGTATAGATGTAGTAAAGAGAATTAACAGTCAGGTTACCAAGCTTCTGCTTGAGAAGGAGCAGGTGTTAAAGCTTCTTTCTATAGATGTATTTGAGGGAGCGAAGGCGTATGAGCAGTACATGGACACTACTGCCAAATGGTTCTCCGAGGAACAAAAGCAGTTTGCCAAGAATAAAGCACTTGTTGATAAGGCAATCGAGAAAGCCACCTTTGAGACGGGAAAGGATAGTGGTGAGGAAGCACCACAGTCAAAGGCACTTGACGAGATAGCAAGACTTGAGACGGAGCTTAAGAAAACAATACATAACCATGGACGGCTTATAGCTGAGACTATGGATTTGCAGCAGATATCAGATAAGATTATAAGTCGTGCCAAGTTAAGAAGATTAAGACCTGTATTTGATTTCAGACAGAGCCTTCTAAAGCTTATGGAGGAAGATTCACCGGAGAAAATGTCGCACATTCTGATGCCTTTGTTTGCACCAAGACTTGAGAAGATGTTTACCATGAAATCAATAGACAATATGCTCACACTTAAGACTGACGATAAGAATCGTGGTGAGAAGGTTGAAAAGCGGGAGCTTGATTTTGATTTTGAGTACGAGGATGAGATATTAGATAAGAAAATAGGCAGGAATTTTGCGAAGATATTCTACGAGCTGTTAGACCAGTTAAAGAAGTGGAATAAGGTAACTCTGAAGGAATTTAACGGTATATTGGAGATTAAATTTGGTGAGGAGATATACCAGAATCGTGACTACTATGCATTTTTAGTTCATCTTGCGGGCAAGAGAGAGTATAGCATGGCGAAAATGCTTGAGAAACAGGACACTCTGCTTGAGGAGATGGTAGTAGCCAACATGGATGATGATGATAAGGAAAGCTTCAGGGATATGGAATTTGCCATTTCATTTGGCAATGAACAGGTAGAGATAAAGCTTCAGAATACAGATGAGACCTTTGAGGTTACAGATATGATATTTGAAAGGAGGATGGGATAATCGTGGAGGAGAGAAGTCTTGACAAAGCACTTGATATATATTCAGCATTGATAACCGGACAGGAGATATCCCGTTCTAATCCTGATACGAGGGAGCTGTATGAGGAATTTTATTCAAATGCTTCGGTATATGATATTACAACGAGATTGCTTAAGAAGCTTAACTTAAACCTGTATGAGCACAATGAGGCAATATATGTGTCACCGGGTGAGGGTAACAGAGTATTTGGTTACACCAATGATGACATGAAGAGAATACTTGGCTTGAGATTAAACAAAGAGCTGTATATGGTTTATTTTATTATGTACAATGGCTTGCTGCTGTTTTATCAGGATTCAGCTTCATATCAGGTTAAGGAATATGTAAGATTAGAGGATGTAATAGAACAGGTGACAGCTTATCTTTCATCTATAACCGCTGATTTGTCGGTGTATTCCATGGAGGAGTTAGAGGAGGAAAGCTTTAAGACTCTTGCACTTTTGTGGGATGAGTTGCCTGTTGTCACCTCTGAGGAACGTGATAAGAATCGTGCGTCACGCGCATCCAGAAGTGGATATGTTAAGCTGGCATTTAACTTCATGGTCGCACAGCATTTATTTGTAGAGGTTGATGAGAGATATTATCCGACTGACCGTTTTAAGGCGATAGTTGAGAATTATTTCGAGGAATACAAGGGACGTATATATAAGGCTCTGGGAGGTGAAACGGATGCCTAGTATCAACAGAATAAGAGTAAACAATGTAAAATATAACTTTGGTACACAGTTCTATGATGATTTTACCATGCGTATGTATGGCAAGAATACGCTGTATGACCTTGCCAATGGTGGTGGTAAGAGTGTGTTGATGCTGCTTCTGCTTCAGAATATGATTCCCAACTGTACTTTGGATGAGAAACAGCCTATAGAGAAGCTGTTCCGTACCGGAAATGGCAATACAACTATTCACTCTCTTGTCGAGTGGAAGTTAGATGAGGTTGACAGTACAGAGGGCTACAGGTATATGACTACGGGTTTTTGTGCGAGAAAGGCTAAGGATGAGAGCGAGACTGAGGCAAAGAAGGACGTTGCATCTGTAGAGTACTTTAACTATTGTATATTTTACAGGGAATACAACAAAAACGATATTGTCAATCTTCCGCTTGTGAAGGATGGGGAGAGGATAACCTATCAGGGACTTAGAACCTACCTTAAGGATTTGGAGCACAAGGATATGTCTCTTAAGGTGCAGGTATTTGAGCGAAAGGGCGAGTACCAGAGATTTATCAGTAGATACGGACTTCATGAAAGTCAGTGGGAGATAATAAGAGGTATAAATAAAACTGAGGGACATGTAAGAACATACTTTGAGAATAATTATAAGACTACCAGAAAGGTAGTTGAGGATCTTCTCATTGAGGAGATAATTGAGAAGGCATACATGGTTAAGACTGAGAGAGATGAGGACGGTTCTGATTCGATGGCGAAGATGCTCATGGATATCAAGGAGCAGCTAACGGTTTTAGCCAAGAAGAAAAAGGATATTGCAAGCTATGACCACCAGACAGAATTAGTCAGTGTGTTAAGAGATAAGGTTGCCTCGTTTTCATCTCTGTATCAGGAGCAGACAAGTCTTAGTGATATGCTTGCGTCGATTTGCGTGACAGGAGAGGAGTTCGCTAAAGAGGACGAGGAGAAGATGGCGGCTCTTACCGCAAAGAGAGATGAAAAATGGAATCAGAAGAATAGTCAGAGACAGCATATAGAGTCACTCAAGGTTGCTAAGGATAAACGAACCATAGATGAGTTAAAGGGAGAGGTTGACAGCCTTTTAAGACAGCATGAGCTTGAGCAGAAGCGTATAGATGACCTTAAGCTTGACATGGAGCTTAAGGAGAGTATTAACGATTACCTTGAATACATAGATGACAGAAAAAAATACTATATGCATGATGCCGTAATTAAGAATATGATGCAGGAAGCTTCATTTGATGAGGAGCTGTTATATACATATGTGTACAACATAAAAATGCGTACGGATGTTGTTCTTGCTGATATCAGGAGACAGATAGAGGAGCTCACAGAGTCAATACTTAAGTCGGAGGCGGCATACGCATATCATGACAAGCTGCTAAGAGAGGCAGAGACAGAGCTTGCGGTTATAAGGAGTACAAAGAAGAATTCTGATGAGGAGATAGTAAGATTATCAGAGCGTTTGTCTGAGATAAGAATGTCAATGCACAATATAAAGTTTACTCAGTACAAGGAGCAGCAGGAGGACAGCGAGCAGGAGCTTTTCGCCTTAGAGCAGAAGTTAGCCAACAGCGAGAGCATAATTGATGAGTGTAAGAGACTGCTTAATGAGGAGCTTCTTAATCAGTCATTGCTGACAGAAAAGCAGGAGAGCAACGATAAGATAATTGAGAGCTTATCAGCAAGAGAACAGGAATTTAAGGAGGCTTACGATAAGCTTCAGAATATTAAGCAGGTGTATGGCTGCGTTGATGATGAGAGCCGCCTTGCAGATGTATTAGGTGAGAGAATCACAAGTGCAATTATAGAGATAGAGAAGCTTAGACGTGACATAAATGCTTCGGACAGAAGAAAAAAGCGTTTAGCTGAGGGCAGACTTATAGATATATCTGATGCTGCAAGGAAGATAATAGATTATATAGAGACAAGACATGGTGTGTCTGCCATGTACGGCATGGATTATTTGTCTGCCTTACCTGTAGATAAACAGAGACAGGTGTTAGAGACTAATCCAGCGCTGCCTTATGGTGTTGTGACAGCCTCATATGATGAGATAAAAGATGATGAGAATATATATTCCGTTGAGACAAATGATGTCTATGTGAACATTTACGACATTGATAAATTAGACGGACGCGGAATGTATTTTGGTGAAAATGCATTTGCGGTTCACAAGGGCGTGGAACAACTGACAGATGCCGGAATAATAGACAAGCTTACAAAGGCTGAGGAGACGAGATGTAAGGAGCTTATGCTTACTCTTGAAATGAAGGAGGAGGTTTTAGCTGCCTACAGACAGGATCAGATGTTTGTGTACAGAATTTCCGACAGCGAGTTTAAGGAAGCCGGAGAAAAGCTTGAGCAGGCAAGAAAAGAGCGAGATTTACTTACGGATAAGCTTACTCTTAGTGAGACTAAAATAGCGGGTTACAGGAACAACATCGCGGAAGAGGAAAATAAGGTAAAGGAGACAAGACGAGAATACGAGAAGTGTCTTGAGGATATAAATAAGCTCTATACGATAGGACAGCTAAGTGAGGTTATAAGCAAAAATGAAGATACTGTCAAGAAGTGTGAGGAGGACATCACACGATTAGAGCAGAAGATAAATGAGCTTACGATTGATGCGGACGATGGAGACCGTTCTCTCGCTGAGGAGAGAGCAAGACTTCAGACTCTTAAGAAGAGGATGGAGGATATTTCCGCTGACTGGGATGCCAACTATAAGACATATTACAATATTGACCATGAGTATGACGTTCTGACCTTAAGTGATGATGAGCTACAGGCAAGGTTTATAGCTATGGTAAATGCGGGAAGCGAGGATGCAAAGACCATAGAGGATAAGAGACTTTTGATGGACACATTATCCGTTTCCATGGAGCGTCTTATAAAGGGAATAGAGAAGCGTGGAACTGATGTAAAGAAGCTCAGTGATTTAGAGGCGAGAGGTCTGCTGTACCATGCAGATGATGAAGTTCTTAAGTCAGCAAAGCGAAGCATTGACGATGCCAGACAGCAGTTAAAGGAGACTGACGGTAAGATTAAGGATAAGGAATCTGCTATTAATCGTCTTTTGGGAAGTGTCTCTTATGCTATATCTAATATAGAGGCTTCATTTGGCAAGTATGAGGAGACTGACGCGAGCCTGTCTGAGATAGTTCAGAGCCTTGAGAGTGGTGAGGAGCTTCTTAAGAGACTTGAGAGGGAAGCAAAAGAGTGCGATGACGAGCTGAAGAGATACAGCAGACAGCAGGGCTATATGGTTGACCTCTATAAAGATGTTAAGCGTATCATAGTTACAAATGATATAAGCCTTGAGGGTGTAAAACCATTTGTGGGTGATAAGGATAAGTTAAGGGAGACATTTGAGAATACCTTGCTTGCGTACGATAAGAGCACCAAATCACTTGAGAGAGCACAGCATGAGCTGCTTAAGTTCAAGGGCAACACTGCCGCTGCACTCGACCAGATGGAGGTATATGAGCTTGCACAGACCATCCGTGATGATGTTATGATACCTGACAATAAAAATCAGGCACAGGAGCTTATGGATAGTCTGGAATCAATAATAGATTACATCCGATTGGAGAGAGACAGGGTTTCAAAGAGCCTTGTTGATATGGAGACAATCAAGCAGAATTTCGAGGAACAGTGCTTGCAGCGCTGCCTTGATGTACGTTCTGAGCTTGATAAGCTGCCTAAGCTGTCACATATCATGTCTGAGGGTGAGTCTATACAGATGGTAGGGCTCAATATACCATATGTTAAGGAAGAATTTTTGAGACAGAGAATGTCAGATTATATAGACAAGATTGTGGCACAGGCGGATGATTACGATAATGACAGAGAGAGAATGAAGTTCATAAGAAACAGCCTTGCATTGAAGAAGCTGTTTGGTGTCATAGTAACAGATATGAATGGAATTAAGCTGTCGTTATATAAACGTGAGCGTATTAAGGAGCAGAGCCGCTATCTGAAATACGAGGAGGCTGTCGGAAGTACAGGACAGTCACAGGGTATATATATACAGTTTTTGATATCAATAATTAACTATATATCAGGCATGTACCAGTTTGGAAACGAGGGTGTAAGAACCAAGACTATATTTATAGATAATCCATTTGGTGCTGCAAAGGATGTATATATATGGGAGCCTATATTTGCTATGCTTAAGGCTAACAACGTACAGCTTATTGTACCCGCAAGAGGTGCAACTCCTGCTATAACCGGAAGATTTGATGTGAACTATATCTTAGGACAGCAGATGTCAGGAGGAAGGCAGCTTACGGTTGTGACTGATTACACAAGCAAGGTTGATCAGGAGGAGCTTGAGTATCAGGACCTTGAATACGAACAGGTAAGCTTTGATTTTATATAGCAGGAGGATGAAATATAAATGCATTACAAGGAAGTAAAGGCAATTCTATCACCTCAGAATGGAATGAACCTCTACAGGGGATGTACACATGGCTGCATATATTGTGATTCCAGAAGTAAATGCTATCGTATGAATCACGATTTTGAAGATATAGAGGTAAAGCTTAAGGCGGATGAGCTGCTTGAGCACACCCTTAGAAGAAAGAGAACGAAGGGTATGATTATGGCAGGTGCATTGACAGATCCTTATGTCCCTATTGAGGAGGAGCTACAGATAACGAGGCGTTGTCTGAACCAGATAGAGAGATTTGATTTCGGACTTGCCATACAGACCAAATCTAATCTTATAATGAGAGACATAGATATCCTTGACAAGATAAACAGAAAAACCAAGTGCGTGGTCGGAATTACAATGACAACCTACGACGAGGAGCTCTGCAAAAAGCTTGAGCCAAATGTCTGCACTACAAAGGATAGGTTTTCGGTATTGCTTGCCCTAAAGGAACGTGGTATACCTACTATTGTATGGATGAACCCAATATTGCCATTCATAAATGATGATATGGACAACATAAAGGGGATTATGAAGTACTGTATAGATGCTGGAGTGTATGGTATAATGAACGATGGCATGTCGCTCACCCTGAGACCGGGAAGCAGAGAGCATTACTATGAGCAGTTGGACAGACTATTTCCGGGAATGAAGGAGCGATACATAGAAACCTATGGTGAGGCGTATGAGCTTGCAAGTCCCAATAAGGATGAGCTTATGGCTTATTTCAGAAAGACCTGCGATGAGAATAATATAGTGCATGACCGTGAGGAGCTGCTTAGATTTATGCGTGAGTATAAGAATAAGACTCTTGGCACGCAGATGACAATATATGATTATATATAATGCAGGATGAGAGGAGTAATTATGGGAAAAAAGATTAATGAAGACGAGAATCAGCCAGAGAAGCTCTCGATGTATACGGGAGTGTCAATGGTGCAGGTGCTTGTTGCTGCCGCAGCGGCAGTTCTTGGAATGTTAGTGTGGGCAAGACCGGTATTTTACATATTGCAAATGCTTTTTAACACCGGATATGGCAGATATGATGAGACATTCCAGATGAATACCATAGAGTTTATGGATATAATGTATTTTGATGAGACAGATACGAAGAATAGAGTTGAGGTGCTTACCCTGATAGGAGCACTTTTACTTGTCTGCTGTGCTATAACACAGTTGATTATTGTGGTAAGATCAATCAATCCTAAGCTTAAGCCTTGGATTGTATGTAATATTATTGGTATAGTTACTGCGGTTGCAGCAGTTATACTTTTGGTAGTTGCCTATATCGATGTCAATAATTTTATAAGCACCAGTGACATACTTTCACAGATGGAGAAAAAGCCTTACTTCAATTTATATGTTGGATGCTATGTAGCTATGGGTGTTAATATAATTGGAGTTGTAGTTAATACATTGGCGTCTGTAAAAGGACTTAAGCAATGGAAGAAGAATGGCAAAGCATATTAGAAGGAGTGAAGAAAAATGGGATTTAAGGACATTATGAAAACAGTTAAAAATGAGGCTGGAGATGCAGTTGAGGTTACAAAGCTCAAGGCAAAGATTAGCAAGGAAAAGACTGCAATAAAGGATAACTATGAGAAGCTCGGTGAGATAATCTATAACAGATATGTGGATGGTGGAGCTGATGATGAGATAGCTGCAATTATAGCTGATATCAATAACTCTAAGGAGCAGATTAAGGCTTATAACGATGATATAAGCAAGGTAAAGATGGATTAGTTTACATAATATTATATATAAGTGAGGAAGAACAATGGACTATAATGAAATGAGCCTTAAAATGCACGAGGAGCATCATGGCAAGGTAGAGGTAGTATCTAAGGTACAGGTTAAAAACAGAGATGATTTGAGTACAGCATATACACCGGGAGTTGCTGAGCCATGCCGAAGAATCAGGGACAATAAGGCTGATGTATATAAGTATACCTGCAAATCCAATATGGTTGCTGTAGTTTCTGATGGAACAGCAGTGCTTGGCCTTGGAGATATAGGACCTGAGGCAGCTATACCTGTTATGGAGGGTAAATCCATTTTATTTAAGGAGTTTGGCGGTGTAGATGCATTTCCAATATGCCTTGATACAAAGGATGTAGATGAGATAGTTGAGACAGTCAAGAGAATAGCACCTGTATTTGGTGGAATAAATCTTGAGGATATATCTGCTCCTAGATGCTTCGAGATAGAGAAGAGACTTAAGGAGGAGCTTGATATACCTGTATTCCATGATGACCAGCATGGAACAGCAATCGTTGTATCAGCAGGTCTTATAAATGCACTTAAGCTTGTAGGCAAGAAATTCGAGGATGCGAATGTAGTAATAAATGGTGCAGGCTCAGCAGGAATTTCTATATGTAAGCTTTTGTTACAGCTTGGCATAGGCAATGTAGTGCTTGTGGATAAGAACGGAGCATTGTGTCCTGGTGAGGATTGGATGAATCCTGCACAGGCAGAGATGGCAGAGATAACCAATAAGGACAGACAGCGTGGCAATCTTGCAGAGATAATGAAGGGTAAGGATGTATTTGTAGGTGTATCAGCTCCTAATATTGTAAGTGCAGATATGGTTGCATTTATGGCAAAGGAGTCTATCGTATTTGCGATGGCTAACCCTACACCTGAGATTATGCCTGAGGAGGCTAAAAAGGGTGGCGTAAGAGTTATGGCTACAGGCCGTTCTGATTATCCAAACCAGATTAATAATGTTCTTGTATTCCCTGGAATATTCAGAGGAGCACTTGACGCAAAGGCAACAGGTATTACAGAGGAGATGAAGATGGCAGCAGCAAGAGCCATAGCATCTATAGTTACAGATGAGGAGCTTAATGAGGAGTATATAATTCCGGGTGCATTTGATGAGAGAGTAGCCAAGGTAGTAGCTAAGGCCGTTGCGGATGAGGCTAAGAAGCTTGGAATTACAAAATAGTGGAGAATAATGATTATGACTAAGAGAATACTGATAGTTGAGGATGACAACGACATAAATATAATGATTCAGACAGCCTTAAAGCGTGAGGGTTATGAGTGTGTCGGTGCATATTCTGGAACAGAGGCTCTGCTTCGCATAGAGGCAGAGGAGTATTCTCTTGTCATACTTGACCTTATGCTGCCGGGAATGGCTGGACAGGAGGTGCTTTCTTCAATAAGAAAGTCATCAGATGTTCCTGTTATTGTGCTCTCAGCAAGAGATGAGCTCGATACTAAGGTGGATTTACTTACACTTGGTGCTAATGATTATATGACAAAGCCATTTGAACTCCCTGAGCTTATTGTGAGGGTTATGGTTCAACTGAGACAGCCATCAAGAAAGGGTAACGAGAGTGAGAAGCTCACATATAAGGAGCTTACGCTTGATGTTGACAGCAAGACATTATATGTAAATGATAATGCGGTTACGCTTACTGCACAGGAGGAGAGAATTGTCGAGTTGTTTTTAAGACATCCGGGCAAGGTCTTTTCAAAGAATGAGATATATCAGTATGCGTGGGATGAATATTATATGGGAGAGGACAAGACCATATATGTTCATATAAGCAACATAAGACAGAAGCTTAAGAAGTACTCACAGGAGGACTATATTGAGACTGTGTGGGGACTTGGCTTTAAGCTTTAAATATTTCTTTAAAAAATCTTTAACATTTCTTGGTGTTTCCTTAAAGATGGTATTGTACCATAATCATGTAATCAATAAGAGAAAGGAAATACGGACATGGAATATGTATTAAGAACATCTAATCTTACAAAAACGTTCTCTAAGCATTGTGCTGTGGACAATGTCAGTCTGCATATTAAGCGTGGTGAAATATACGGCTTTATAGGCAGAAATGGTGCTGGAAAGACAACATTTATGAAGATGATAAGTGGTTTGTCTGCTCCTACAGCAGGTGAGATAGAGCTTTTTGGAGAAAAAATGAATAATATAAGTAAATACAAGAGCAGAATCGGCAATCTTATCGAGGCACCTGGAATATATCCTAATATGTCAGGACGTTCAAACTTAAGATGTAAAAGCCTTGCTTTAGGTATTCACAGAGAGGGTTACGAGGATAAGCTATTGGAGATGGTTGGATTAAATAATGTCGGCAATAAGAAGGTAAAGAATTACTCTCTTGGTATGAAGCAGAGGTTAGGCATAGCATTTGCACTTGTTGGAGAACCGGATTTTCTAATCCTCGATGAGCCGATTAACGGACTTGATCCACAGGGAATAGCTGAGATAAGGGATATTTTGCTTAAGCTTAAGGCGGAGAAGAATATGACAATACTTATCTCAAGCCATATCTTAGAGGAGCTGTCAAAGATAGCAGATACCTTTGGAATAATAAATGAGGGCAGGCTTATACAGGAGATATCAGCCGAGGATTTAATGAATAAATGCAGCGATTATATAGAGCTTAAGATAGACAATGCAAGTCGTGCTACAACTCTTATAGATAAGCTTGGATTTAATAATTACAAGGTCACTGACAAGGAGACAATATGTATTTATGACCAGCTTGACCGTTCAGGAGAGTTGAATTCGGAGCTGGTTCAAAATGGATGCATGGTAAAATCCATAAGTGTTGTACAGGAGAAACTGGAGGATTATTTCTTAAAGCTTACAGGAGGTGGCAAGGATGCTTAATTTAATAAGAATGAATATATTCCGAATGATACACTCTAAGAGTATGTGGATTATTCTTGCTTCAATGATGGCATTTGCAGCTCTTAACGTATGTATGTCTCTCAATGAGGCGAACACATTCACAGAGCAGGATATACAGGATATATCAAATCAGCAGTCAGGCAATCGGTATGATGTTGATACAACTGATTTGAATTTTGGAATAACATCGAATCTCCCGGTATCAGATGATGGAATAAGGATTTCAGCTTTAAATAATTTCGCAACTGATTTGATGAGCTGTATATTATTGGTATTTATAACGATTGCTACATCGCTGTTTTTTAACTCGGAGACAAAGAATGGCTTTATAAAAAACATAGCAGGTCAGGTAAATCACAGAGCTGATATATTCTTATCTAAGGCGATTGTTATGGCACTTTATACATTTGTTGGCTTTGTGGCGTATTTCATAGCAGACTTTGTGGCATTGTCACTCCGCACAGGAGAGGTTGTGGAGCTTTACTATGGTGACCTTGGAAAGCTTTTTGCATGTGTTGGAATTCAGTATGTATTGCATGTTGCATTTGCATGTGGTGTGGGACTTGTGGCAACATTGACAAGAAGCTCATCACTATCTATCACAGTTGGACTGTTCAGCTCATTTGGTATGGGTATGATGGTAAGCGTTCTGGTAAACAATTTTATGGATATAAACATTGCCAAATTCTTCGTTGTTGATAATGTAAAGGCGATAATATTTAATGCTGAATATAAGATATTGTATGGAGCTTTGGCGGTTGGTATAATATATGCAATTATTTATAGCTTGGCAGGAAGCATTATTTTAAAGAAACGGGATGTTGTATAGCGTATGAAGATTGTTTTGATAATATTATCAGTTTTACTGATTGCAGTTACAATAAAATATATACTTTACAGGCGACAGATTGGGGAACTCTGTCGCCAATTATCGTTCTTAAAGGAGACGACCACAAATAACAGACTTACAACGTATATGACTGAGAGAGAAATGCTTTTGTTGGCAGAGCTTATAAATGACATTTACGACAAGCATGAGCAGTCCGAGCTCGCACTAAGGGAAAAGGAGCGGCGCATGAAGGAGCTTATTGCCAACGTATCTCACGATATAAGGACACCACTAACATCACTTAAAGGATATTTTGAGCTCCTTATGCAGGAGTACGGGGATAAGCAGAGTGACAGAGAGATGCAGTATGCAATGGTGATGAATGAGCGTATGAACACCTTAAATGATTTGCTGGATGAGCTGTTTACCTATACCAAGCTACAGAGTGATGATTATGTGCTTGAGCTTTCGGAGTATGACATAACAAGACTTATACTTGATACGTTGTTTTCCTTCTATGGGATATTCAAGGAGAAGGGTATCGAGCCTGTGCTTGATATAAATGAGACCTCCGTAATTACTTCATGTAATGAGGTGGCTGTTAAGCGTGTAGTTGCCAATATTATAAGAAATGCCATGCTTCATGGAACTGGGGATATAAGGATAAAGTATGGTATGACAGATGGTGGCGTGGAGTTTATCTGCTCAAACAGAGTAGACAATCCGGATGAGGTGGACGTGAATATGGTGTTTGATAGATTCTATAAGGCTGACAAGGCGCGAAATAAGTCATCAACAGGTCTTGGACTTGCAATAGCGAAGGAGTTAGTTGAGAGAATGGGCGGAAGCATTACTGCAAGGATGGATGGAGATGAGTTTGAGATCAGGGTGGGGATGGTATTTCATTCTACTGGTTGCAAATAATGTCTAACTGTGATATTTTGTAAATAATATATTGTCTACTGTGATTTTATATTGTTTATATGGTTAGGGGGAACATTATGAGGAGAAAAATATTAGTTTTTTGTATGGCTTTATGTGTGTTATGTACGGGGTGTGGAAATACTGATATGAGAGATACATCGACAGCAGATAGTGACATAACAGAGAATGTTTTTGATGAAAATAGTGCAGATGAAGCTGCATCTTCTACAGATTCCAATGTTATCTCGTCAGTTGGAGCAGAGATAATAGACGGCGTTGCAGATTATACATATGATGGTGAGGACGTAGTGCTGAAATACAGATATACTGTAAATAATGCTGACAGCCTTGGACTTGTTGTATTGTGCGATGGTATACCTGTAGAGTTTGCATTAGATAAGGCTGATAAAAAGAATATATATAATAAGGTTCAGGTAACATCAGATGGGAGCAATAATGATATAGATATATATTTTACACCGATTGGAAATACTGGTGATGAGGTGGCAGTTTCTATAATTGATGTTACGGATGGCGATATAGATATAGAAGCTGTGGATAAACAAAAGCTCATGGATATGATAACTATTGAGATGAGAAATAAAGCATTTAGGTTATCCGGAATAAAGGTATATATGGATAAGGATGGTCTTGCTATTGATGAAGGAGATATTAGTGAGACATATGAGAATAAGACAATTAGTGAAGCAGATGTTAATGGTGTATTGAAAAATAGTAATTTGGATATGGTTATTTCCGAGTCTGATATTAATGGGGAAATGCCTTCATATATAGAGGTTAGCAGGGGCGAAAAGATTGATGTCAATATAAAGTTTTATGGTGGTGATGGCATAAATGTGACCAGCACATTTTTGATAGATGATGATGTCTATCCGGCATTTGATGGTAAAAAATATCAAAGATGTTATGTTGATAAGAATAATTTTACGATATTTAAAGCTACTATTGATACATCGAACTTGGCTGTAGGACGACATATGTGTTTTTCTGTATGTGATGGTGAACAGTATTCTAGTGTTATGCCGGCAATGGCATTTATCATTGATGTAAAATAATTAAAATGTCGAATAACCGCGAAAATATATTGACTTACAAAATAAAATATGATACGATTTATGTGTTAAACGTTTAACAACTACAATATTATAAATTATTAGGAGGATGTTATATGTTAAAAAAGATATTTATAACTAGTGCGTTGATTGTGTCTGTTATTGGGGGAAGTGTTATTAATTCTAATGCTACAACTTGGTCAAATGTTTATGGCACTTGTAGCGGGTATTCTTCGACTACAACTGCTCAGTATTCGGGTTCACCAAAATATAGGATTGTTAAAGCAACTACAACATGTAGCAATGCTGCACCCAATATAGCAAGTGAAGTTCATGGATATGTAAATGGTACATTGGTTTTAAATGGTTATAATACGGGTAGTAATACCACGTCTGTTACTGCATCTGCAAGCAGTACTAATTATGTGAATAGTAGTGTACATGGAAATGGTGTTCATGCTGTTTACAGTTCTACGCTTGCAAGGAAAAATTATACATCGTCATTTTAAAATTACATACATAATAAATTGCATATTTTATGATATTGTTTTTCTGTATCATAAAATATGCTTTTATTTATTATTGAGGTGACCGAATGAATTTAAAAATCCAAAATATTAGTAAAAATTATAAAAATCTGAAAGCACTTGACGACGTAAATCTTGAATTTTCAAGTGGCTTATATCTTCTTATTGGACCTAACGGTTCAGGCAAGTCCACATTGATAAATATAATGGTTGGACTGATTAAACCTGACAATGGTACTGTATTATCGGATAACATTAATATAGTATCTGATAGGGACGGATATTATAGTAAAATAGGTTATATGCCACAATATCCACAATTCTATAATAATTATACAGTGTTACAATTTCTTGAATACATGAGCCTTATAAAAGGCTTGAAAGAAGAATTTTATAAAAAACAAATAGATGAGCTGATAAAAGATGTTAATCTTGTTGATAAAAGAGATGTTAAAATTCGCAATTTATCAGGCGGTATGAAGCAAAGATTAGGTATTGCAACAGCATTAATTGGTAATCCTGAGCTCGTTATTTTGGATGAGCCTACCGCTGGACTTGATCCTATTGAGAGAAGAAGATTTGCAGGATTGATAAAGAAAAAAGCAAAGGACAGAATAGTAATCATTGCAACACATATGATTTCGGAGGTAAATAT
>CAVELH010000030.1:0-18833 GCA_963616385.1 bacterium
GATATATATAAGATAATTGAAAGTGCAAAATCAAAGGGACTGTCTTCTATCTGCATAACAGATCACTATGATATGGATTTTCCCGTATTTCCTGATGAGCCTGAGCTTACCTTCGACTTAGATACTGAAAAGTATTACAGCTATATGTCCAAGGTAAGGGAAGATGTTTCAGATAGCTTTGACCTTCGTATAGGCGTTGAACTTGGCGTAATGCCTGAGATAACTAAGAAGCTTACCAGTTATGTACACTCCCACCCTGAGCTTGATTTCATTATCGCAAGCTCTCATCTTGTAGACGGATATGATCCTTACAGACCGGAATATTTTATTGGAAAGACAGACAAAGAAGCGTACTACAGATACTTTGAGAGTATACTTGAATCAGTTATGAGCTTTACAGACTTTAATGTATATGGACATTTGGATTACATATTAAGATACGGAAAGTCAAAGGCTGATAATTTTTCTATTCTTGATTACCATGATTTGTTTACTGAAATATTTACTATACTTGTCTCTAATGGCAAGGGAATAGAAATTAATACAGGCAGCCTTTATCGCGGACTTGATTTTCCACATCCACATCCTGATATTCTTAAGATGTATAAGGATGCAGGTGGAGAGATAATCACTGTAGGAAGCGATGCACACACACCTGAATATGTAGGCTACGGTTTTGATATAGCCAGGGAACTGTTATTGGTGCATGGTTTTAAATACTACTGCACCTTTGAAAAACAAAAGCCTGTTTTTCATAATCTGTAAGGGGGAGAAATATGGAATACGTTAATAACAAGATATTAGATATAATGATGAATACTTTATCTAATTCTTTTTTCTATTGGGATGTAATTAATAACTCAATTGACGTTGCTGCACCTTATATTGCCAAGGATGTACATCTTGACAACATAGATCCTGTCACAAGGCTTATCCAGCGTCAGGCTATACCACCGGAAGACATTGTACTACTAGAGCGTGCAAGAGATAAAATATATGAGGGTGCTCAGACTCCGATTGACGATACAACTATTGATGTCAAATTCCGTATTCTCGACGCAGTATACAAAAAGACATCTTCTGTTCAGTGGTATAAGATTATTTTTTACCTTAACAAAAACAGCCGGGGACTTATATATGAGGCTGCTGTCACATTACGAGAGCTCACTGAGGCAGAGGTAACTAACAAAGAAATTCTTGAGTCCTTCTCAAATGACAGGAATCCAAGAATTTTTAATTCAAGAATTTCAAGGCTTATAGATGCATATCCCGATACCGAGTTTGCATTTGTACAGTTTGATATAAAGAATTTCAAGTTCCTTAATGAGAACTACGGTGAAGAATTCGGAAATGAAATACTTAACAATATCTATAATATAATGAAGTTTTATGTATCTAATACATTTATCTTCTCCAGACTTACAGCAGATGTTTTTATGTTTGTCATGGCTTACAAAAAACAGGACGAGGTTATAGCTTTCATTAATAAGCTCGAAAAAGAAATTAACAATTACAAGGATGTTGTATTCCGCTTATGCTTTGGAATTAATTTCGCAGAGGATTTGTCAAAGCAGCCACGTTTTAATGGTGATTGTGCCGCTATAGCAAGACTTGCCTGTAAGAAGGATGCAATATCCAAATATGTAATCTACAGTGATAAGCTCAGGAGCAGCCAGAAGCTTCAAAAAGAGCTTGAGGATAACCTCCGTGTTGCCATCAATAATAACGAGCTTGTTATGTATTTGCAACCCAAATATAATATTTCTACCAAAAAAGTATGCGGTGCTGAGGCTTTAGTAAGATGGGTTCGTCCTGATGGTATAATCGTTCCTCCTAACAGCTTCATTCCTCTTGCAGAACAGAATGGTTTTATCCGTGATATCGACCACTTCATGTGGAAGGAGGCATGTAAAGCGATAAAATACTGGATGGACAAGGGCGTTACCCCTGTTCCAATTTCTGTCAATGTATCAAGGGTACATTTGGAGAATTTAGATTTTATTACTATACTTAACACATACATATCCCGTTATAATGTTCCTAAGAGTCTGCTTGAGATAGAGATAACTGAGACTATTCAGAACAACAATACTGATGTCTCCATAAATGCTCTTAAAAACGAGGGATATAAACTCCTCATGGACGATTTTGGTTCGGGCTACTCATCTCTTAAGATGATAAATGACACACAATTTGGTGTGCTTAAGATTGACCGTTCATTCCTCAATGCATTTTTAAACTCGGAACGCGGCAAAAAGATAATATCACATACAATCAATATGTCACAGGATATAGGTATTGATACTATTGCTGAGGGAGTTGAGACTGAGGAACAGGAGAAATTCCTTTTAGAGAATGGTTGTCACTATGCACAGGGCTTCTTATTCTCAAAGCCAATTACATTAAGTGAGTTTAACTCAAAATATATGCATATTGATTAATTTGTTTGCAAAACAAAAGGGATAATTGTCAGTTACTCATCTGACAATTATCCCTCTTTTATTATATATATAATTAAATACCTGATATATTCTAATATTCCTCTTCTATCTCATGCTCGCTTATATCACTTACCGGCTTCTGTAAGCCCTCTATCTTGATATTGTTCTTCTCAGCGTAATCCCATAGTGCTGCGTGGATAGCCTCCTCCGCAAGCAATGAACAGTGAACCTTAACAGGTGGAAGTCCGTCTAACGCTTCCATAACAGCCTTATTTGTGACCTCAAGAGCCTCATATATGCTCTTGCCCTTTACAAGCTCTGTAGCCATACTGCTTGTTGCAACTGCTGCTCCACATCCAAATGTCTTAAACTTTACATCTCTGATAATCTGATTCTCATCAATATCAAAATATATTCTCATTATGTCACCGCACTTGGCATTACCTACGGTACCTACTCCACTTGCATTTTCGATTTCTCCAACATTTCTTGGGTTCTGAAAATGATCCATAACCTTTTCGCTATACATATCTATATTTCCTCCTAAGCTCTGTGTAATATGGTTATTTTATATTATTTTTCTTGACATAATCCTCGTACAAAGGTGACATGCTTCTAAGTCTCTCAACAATTCTCTTGAGATTGTCGATAACATAGTCCATATCCTCCTTAGTATTCTCCTCACCAAGAGTCATTCTGAGTGAACCATGAGCTATCTCATGTGGAAGTCCTATTGCAAGAAGAACATGCGATGGATCAAGCGAGCCTGATGTACATGCCGAACCACTTGAACCACATATTCCTGCCATATCAAGCATTATAAGAAGTGACTCTCCCTCTATAAACTGGAAGCTTATATTGACATTGTTAGGAAGTCTCTTTTCTCTGTGTCCGTTAAGTCTTGCATATGGAATCTCAGCAAGCAATCTGTCGATAAGATAATCTCTTAACTCTGTCTCATATTTGATTCTGTCATCCATAGTTGCGACAGCTATCTCAACAGCCTTTCCAAGTCCTACGATACCAGGTACATTCTCTGTTCCCGCACGTCTTGAACGCTCCTGTGCTCCACCGTGTACAAAGCTCTTAATCTTAACACCCTTTCTGATGTATAAAAATCCTATACCCTTAGGTCCGTTAAGCTTATGTCCACTGGCTGAGAGCATATCTATATGCATATCCTCTACATCTATAGGGAGCTGACCATATGCCTGAACTGCATCAGTGTGGAATAATATTCCGTTCTCGTGTGCAAGCTCTCCTATCTCCTTTATAGGCTGTATTGAACCAATCTCATTGTTGGCAAACATAACTGATATGAGAATTGTGTCAGGACGGATAGCCTTCTTCAACTCATCCATCTTGATTATTCCGTTCTCATCAACATCAATATATGTTATCTCATATCCGCGCTTCTCAAGATATTCAGCGGTGTGGAGTATAGCATGATGCTCTATCTTACTTGTGATAATGTGCTTACCTTTACCTGCATATGCCTCTGCTGTAGCCTTAAGTGCCCAGTTATCTGACTCAGAGCCACCTGCTGTAAAATATATGTTAGAAGCATCTGTATTAAGGCTGTCTCCGATTATCTTTCTTGCCTTAGTGATTGCTTCCTTGCTGTTTGATGAGAATTTATATATACTAGACGGATTTCCGTAATATTCCGTAAAATAAGGTAACATCTCCTGTACAACCTCTGGTCTCGTTGCAGTTGTGGCAGCGTGATCCAAATATATCAATTTATCCATTTGTCACTACTCCTTTACACATATAATTAAGTAATAATCTTTCGCGTTCATACCTTATCACTATGATTTCGCAAAGTCAACCTGATTACTCTAAAATGTCTCCTATTGAAAAATATTATCAGTAATATTTTTAAATTATACCCAATATAATTTAATTAATCAGATTTAAGGGGTACATCTTGTCAAAAAACACAATTATCAAGGGAACTCTGATACTTACAATAGCAGGTATTATAACCAAAATATTAGGTTTCTATAATAGAATATTCCTCACAAGATTAATAGGTGTAAAGGAATTAGGAATATATCAGCTTATTTTTCCTATATACCTCCTCACCTACTCCTTCTGCTGTCAGGGAATCGCAACAACCCTAACCAAGCATGTATCCTATCATATCGGTAAGAAGAATGGACAAAATGTTAAAAAATCATTTTATATATGTCTTATTATGTCCAGCATAATAAGCCTTGTCACCTGTCTTGTAATATATAATACCGCTTACCCGATAAGTATGTTTATCCTAAAGAACACCGACTGCGCCATCCTCCTGAAAATAATATCAATTGCCATTCCATTTGTATCTGTAAAAGCATGTATAAATGCATATTTTGTAGGTGTAAACAAGCCGGGACTTCACGGTTTTTCCCACCTCTTTGAGCAGATAATAAGGATATCAACTGCCTATATACTGGCATGCTTATGGACAGATGACAAAATAAATGCAGTTTTAGCTGTTATAGCTGTAGTAGTCGGTGAGATTGCAGCAACATTTCTTGCAATAATTTTTTACAAGGTCTATAAGACAAAAAACAAGGACAGCATTTTATCAGAAGGTGTATCAGAAGAATCAAATCTATCTCTCCTTAAAGGACTTGGTGCCGATATAGCACCCATAACCTTAAATAACCTTGTATTCACGTTATTTTCAAGCTTTGAAGCAATCATTATGCCTACAATGCTTTATTACTACTATTCAGACAGCAACCTTGCAATGGAAATGTACGGAATTGTCACAGGCATTGTAATTCCATTTTTGTTATTTCCATCAACGATTACAACCTCACTCTCAATGATGCTGCTTCCGGCAGTTTCATATGCAAATGCCAAAAATGACAACAAAAAAATAAGGTCAGCAATAATTAACAGCGTATTATTCTGCCTTATGCTTGGAGCCGCAGCATGGTTTATGTTTTTGTTGTTCGGAAAATGGGCATGCGAGATTGCATTTAACAATATAAAAGCAGGCATGTTACTCAGGAAAATGAGTTATCTATGCCCGCTTATTTATCTCTCAGGTACTCTGTCTGCCATTATGAATGGTATTGATAAAGCCTTTAAAAATCTTATATTCAATATAAGTGGTATAGCTATGAGGATTATAATATCATTCACCTTAGTACCAAAATATGGTATCACCGCTTATATATCCGGAATGACTATAAGCTACTTCATAATTGATATATTACTGCTCGTTTCATGTCTTAACTTGAAAAAGAAAAAGTCTTATATCAGTCAGTAACCTTCTTTGTCCAGTCATAAGGAGTGCTCTGATATACATAGTAATTTAACCAATTAGCGTAAAGTGTATTGGCATGGCATCTCCATGACTTTATAGGCTTATTGTCAGGATTGTCATCAGGATAATAATTGACAGGAATATCAGGGTTAAGTCCCCTCTTTATATCGCGCTTGTACTCCTGATCCAAGGTGTATGTATCGTACTCTGGATGTCCTGTTACAAATATATTCTTACCGGCATTGCCTATTATAAGATATGGACCTGTTATATCTGACTCTGCAACTATCTCAAGGTCAGGATTATTAACAATAGCATCCTTATCTATAGCTGTGTATCTCGACTGTGGTACAAGGAATGAATCATCAAAGCCTCTTACCAGAGGTGTTCTCTTATGGAAGGTATAATGCTTATATACACCCGAGAATTTCTTGTCCATCTTATACTTTTTTACACCATATCTGTAATAAAGTCCAGCCTGAGCACCCCAGCATATATGAAGAGTTGATGTAACATTATCCTCTGACCAGTCCATTATCTCGGTAAGCTCCTTCCAGTACTCTACCTCCTCGAATTCCATCAACTCGACAGGAGCACCGGTTATTATAAGTCCATCCCATTTTTTATCCTTTACACTGTTAAAATCTGTATAAAATCTCTCAAGGTGAGACTCAGATACATGCTTTGACTCATATGACATAGTTCTTATAAATGATATATTAACCTGTAACGGAGTGTTAGAAAGGCTTCTCAACAGCTGAAGCTCTGTGTCCTCCTTAAGAGGCATAAGGTTAAGAATCAATATATCAAGCGGTCTTATATCCTGACTTATGGCTCTGTTCTCATCCATGACAAATATATTTTCCTGCTCAAGAATCTTCTTGACAGGTAAATCATTATCTATTTTTATTGGCATCTAAATTCCCCTCACTTCTGTGGTAATTATAATAATAACCCTTTTAGCAAACATCAGTATAACACTATTAATCTATAACTTCAAGAAATCCTCCTCTGAAATTATAGATATACCTAATTCCTTTGCCTTTTTATTCTTCGATGAAGAAGATAACACATCATTATTGATAAGATAAGTTGTCTTAGAAGATACACTTCCAGACACCTTTCCGCCTCTGTTTTCTATCTCCCTCTTAAGGGCATCTCTGTTCTCATAGTGGTTAAGAGTTCCCGTGATTACAAATGTCTTTCCGGCAAGGTCCTCCTCACTCTCATTTGTATCTTCCACAAATGTAACCTCTGACAATAATTCTCTTAGAACCCTGATGTTGTTATTGTCAGCAAAATAAGCAACTATTCCCTCCGCAATAACATCACCTATTCCATCTATCATAGAAAGCTCAGTGACATCCGCATTTATAATTTTCTCCATATCATTATTAAAATGCTTACATATAAGTCTTGCTGTTGTGTTGCCAACATTGATAATTCCAATTCCATAAAGCAGTCTTGATGGTTCAGTGTCCCTTGATGCATCTATGGAAGAAATCATGTTATCGTAGGACTTCTCACCAAACCCATCAAGCTTTATTATCTCATCCCTATACTTCTCAATCCTGTATATATCATAGAGCTCATTTATAAATCCACAATCTATAAATTTCTCAAGAGTTGCCTCTGACAAGCCATCTATATTCATTGCATTTCTCGATACAAAATGTGTAAACAGCTTGATTGTCTTGGCAG
This sequence comes from bacterium, assembly GCA_963616385.1. Taxonomy (GTDB): domain Bacteria; phylum Bacillota; class Clostridia; order Lachnospirales; family Lachnospiraceae; genus Coprococcus_C. Next base: position 7,411 of record CAVELH010000030.1, read on the forward strand.
GACACGACATATTAGGGCAATAGAGAGTCTCAATGTCATTATCATTTTTTATGACCGTCTTATGGCCACACGCAGGACAGGTATCAGGAATCTCTACATTGCCGCTCTGTGTAATATTCTCACTTATCTGTGGAATAATCATATTAGCCTTGTATACTTTTATCTCATCACCGACGCCTAACTTAAGCTGCTTAACTATACTTACATTATGAACACTCGCACGACTAACTGATGTTCCCTCAAGGCTTACCGCGTCAAATACTGCAACAGGATTGATAAGACCTGTTCTCGACGGACTCCATTCTATAGCCTTAAGCTTTGTCACTGCCTGCTCGTCAGCCCACTTAAATGCTATGGAATCACGAGGGAACTTAGCTGTACGTCCAAGCTGTTTTCCATATACAACGTCATCATAGGACAGCACCAGTCCGTCTGACGGAAAATCATTTGTTGTTATCTTCTCAGCAAAAAGCTTGACCGTATCCTGCATAGTAGCTGCTGTAACATTTGTATGCCAGACAACCTCAAAGCCAAGCGATGTAAGAAAATCAAACTTGGAATTCATAGTGGCATCTATCGACATATCTCCTGTGTCAAGCATATTAAATGCAAAGAAATGAACATTTCTCTCGGCAGTAATCTGATTATTTAGCTGTCTCACCGAGCCTGAGCACAGGTTTCTTGGATTTTTATATTTTGCATCTACATCCTCTATAGTCGCATTTATTTTCTCAAAATCAGAGTATTTAATAACAGCTTCACCTCGGATAACGAGCTGCTCCTTGTAGCTTATAGAGCGTGGAAGGTTTGCAAACACTCTTGCGTTGTTCGTTATTACCTCGCCTATCTCTCCGTTTCCCCTTGTTACAGCCTTGACAAGAGCTCCGTCCTCATAAGTAAGGACAACAGTAAGTCCATCCATCTTCCATGACATAACGCCCTCTTTATCGCCAAGCCATGCTGATAAATCATCCACACTCTTAGTTTTGTCAAGAGAAAGCATAGGTTCAGCATGTCTCTCCTTAGGGAGCTCACTAAGTATCTCATAACCTACCTTCTGTGTGGGACTGTTTGACATTATAAGTCCTGTGCTTTTTTCCAATGAGACAAGCTCATCATACAGTGTATCATAGGCAAGGTTACTCATTGTCTCCTCATCATACTGATAATATGCCTTAGCAGCCTCGTTAAGAGTTGCAACCAATTCCTTTATTCTCTCTGTTTGTTCATTAAGCGACATACCTATTCTCCCTCTCTCACCAATCTGCGAAGCTTACTCTCCTCTTCACGGCTAAGCTCACGATATTCTCCAGGTCTGATTCCCTCAATTCTTACATTGAGCATACGCACACGTTTAAGATTAACTACCCTGTATCCAAAATACTCACACATTCGCCTTATCTGGCGATTGAGCCCCTGCGTAAGCACTATACTAAATGTCCTTGCCCCCGTCTTTTTAACTGTGCATTTTTTAGTTACAGTGTCAAGTATAGGAACTCCATCAGACATTTTCTCTATAAACTCATCTGTAATATCACGATTTACACGAACACGATATTCTTTTTCGTGGTTATATCTTGCCTTCTGAATGTGATTAGACAATTCTCCGTCATTAGTTAAAAGCAGCAGTCCTGAAGAATCCTTATCAAGTCTTCCGACATAATTAACTCTCACAGGGAATTTGACATAATTAAATATACTATCCTTATCTGCTTCAGCAGATGTACACACCTGACCTATAGGCTTATTGTACGCATATATGACTGTTTTATTTATAGGTTTAACAAGCTTGCCCTGATACCTTACAGCCTGACTTCCATCAACCTTAGTTCCAAGGTCTGCCACAACTCCATCTACAGTTATCTTTCCTTCTTCAATCAGTTTATCAGCCTGTCTCCGTGAGCACAAACCCGATTCACTTATATATTTATTTAATCTAATCTCCTGTGCCATATTTCCTCCAATATAAACCTAATTTGTATAATTATGCAGATGTGATTGTATATTTTATATTATTAGGTGACTTGTATGTATTTAACCCGTGTCACTATGTTTAGGTTAATTTTTTTAATTTAGTTCTTGATATTTCGTAATTCATCTATTATAATGCCCTTATAAAAAATACATAACGAAAGCAGGGATAACATGGATAACATTGACAAAAAAATTCTTCATCTACTACAGGAGAATGCAAGATACCCGCTTAAGCACCTTGCAAGTAAGGTATTCTTATCATCTCCAGCAGTGTCCGCCCGTATTGAGCGACTTGAGAAAAGTGGTATTATATCCGGCTATCACGCTCAGGTAACACCAGTTGCACTAGGGTTCCATATCACAGCCTTTATTCACATGGCTCTTGATCCTAAGCGTAAGCCTGAATTTTATCCATTTATTGATGCCTGTCCTAATGTACTTGAATGTAATTGTGTCACCGGAGCCTACTCGATGCTGATTAAGGTATGCTTCCCAAGCACAATGGAGCTAGATACATTCATAGGTCAGCTTCAGAAATACGGAAACACCGAGACACAGATAGTCTTTTCTACACCTGTCCAGCCAAGAGGCATAGACATCAGGGCTGTAGATGATACAGACGAAGATTCACTAAGGGAATTCGACTAAAGAACTATATTAAAACAGGCTGTTATGCTAATCTGTTTCACTGATATTAACAAACGGATTGCACAACAGCCTTATATTTTTATATCATATTCTGAATCCCAGATGCAAATGGCAGGCTATCCCAATAATAAAAATAAAAAATCAGCGCCATAAGAATAAACAAAAGCCATCCAAAAAGTAAAAATAATCCGGCAACTCCGCCATTTTTCTTCTTCTCGTTATTATCTTCCATCCAATCACATCTCCTTCTTATTTTAAAAATGCACCAGAGAGGAATCGAACCTCCGCACATGGCTCCGGAGGCCATTGCTCTATCCACTGAGCTACTGATGCATAACACTTTCCTTGTCCATATCTATCTGTTTTTTAAGCTCATCTATGCTGTTAAATTTCTTCTCAGGTCTGATAAAGTCTTTGAAGTATACTGTGATTATCTTACCATACATATCTCCACTGTAATCAACTATATACGTCTCAACCCTGGTCTTTCCATCACCATCGGTAGTAGGATTATCACCTACGTTAGTGACACCCTTGTACCACCCACCATCAATCATAAGTCGTGTCTCATATACTCCAGCCGGTGGCAAAATCTTCCTCGAAGAGGGATATATATTAACTGTAGGAAACCCTATAGTTCTTCCAAGCTTTTTTCCATGACTTACAACACCTGTAAGCGAATAATCTCTTCCCATAAGCTCACTCGCATAACCTATATCTCCTGAATCAATAAGGCTTCTAAGCAATGACGAGCTTATAACATCATCATTAACGCATAGCTTCTCAAACGCAATAACTCTAAATCCATATTTTAGACCATATTCTATTAATCTGTCAACAGTTCCTTCCCTGTTAAAGCCAAACCGAAAATCCTCTCCAACAACAACGTAGGTTGCATGAAGCTTATTAACCAATATGTCAACAACAAATGTTTCAGCAGACATAGCGGCAAACTTCTCAGAGAAATCACACTCAACAGCTACATCAATACCCATACCTTCAAGTATGGAAAATCTCTCATCAGGGAGATACAGCACCTTCTCACTAGGCATATTAATTGTAAATGCAACACTTGTAAGTCCCTCGCTCTTAAGCGAAGCTATCTTCTCAAGCAAAAGCATATGTCCTCTGTGCAAGCCCTGAAACTTGCCAAGCGCAACTGCTGATTTATCTACTTGTACCTGTTCGTATGTCGTTACCTTCAAGTTACCTGTCTCCTGAAATATCTGTATATTAATTGCCTAAAAACATCTTGTATGGCTTGTATAGCTTTTCGTCCTTCTGATATGTATACAGTGCCATAAATTCATCACCATTATACACTCGTACAGTGTCTTTTATAAGGGTATCCGGTGTATAACCAAAAGCCGCTGGCTTTAGCTTATTTCCATTCATAAGTGTCTTTTCATACTCTGGCTTTATCTCTGCTATCTCATATTTTGACAAAAGAGAATCAACCGGCATTATATATGGTGCGAGTTCATCTGAGCCTGCAAGTCTTTCTATATCAGAAAGCTTAAGCGCATCGTCTATACTAAAGCCATGAACATTCTCTCTGACAAGTCCGCTCATAACCGCTCCACACGAAAGCTTTTCTCCAATATCACGACAAAGACTTCTTATGTATGTTCCCTTTGAGCATCTTACAAGGAAGCTAATCTCCCTGTCATTCTCAAATCCCGAAAAATCAATATCAGTGATAGAATATATATGCACAAGTCTCGGCTCACGCTCAATAGTAATACCCTGCCTTGCATACTCATAAAGCTTTTTTCCATCCTTCTTAAGCGCAGAGTACATAGGAGGAATCTGATTATATTCTCCCACATAAGATAAAATGGTTTCTCTTATCTTATCTATGGTAAGCTCCTCTGCAATATTGCTCTCAGAAAGAACCTTTCCCGTTATATCCTCTGTATCTGTTGTGATACCAAGCTTAATTATTGCACGATACTCCTTATCACCGGAGGTTATCATGTCAACAAGCTTGGTAGCTGTACCAAGACATACTATAAGAACTCCCTCAGCCATAGGATCTAAGGTTCCTGTATGGCCAATCTTCTTTTGCTTAAGTATTCCTCTAAGCTTTGCCACAACATCAAATGATGTATAATCTTTTTCTTTGTATACATTTATAACACCATTTTTCAACGGCTTATCTCCTTCTATAGCTGCTCTCGTATCATAGCAAGAATATTGTTAAGATTATCCTCGTAGTTTCCCTTTACCTCAAATCCGGCAGCTCTTATGTGTCCGCCTCCGCCATAGCTTACTGCAATCTTACTCACATCAACATATGCCACTGAACGCAGACTCATCTTATATGTATCTTCACCTGTCTGGTATGCAAATATTGCCACCTCAACTCCATCTGTAACACGGATTTTATCAACAATGCCATCCGTATCATCCTTTGTAGCATTGCATTTCTTAAACATATCTGTAGTGACACAGGTGGATATAGCCTTTCCATCAAGGTGAAGTCTTGCATCAGTAAGAGCAAGACCTGTTAGCTTATTCTGATTAAAATTAACCTTGTAGAAGGTTTCATCTATAATATACTGTGAGCGTGCTCCAAGCGTCAAAAGATGCCCTGCGATTTGCATAGTCTCCTCAGATGTGCACGAATACTTAAATACCCCTGTATCATGTACAATACCGAGATATAACGCCTCAGCACAATATGTGCTTATCTTAGTCTGGTCAATATGTCTGTATAATATCTCACAGGCTGATGAAGCATCCGGATCACAGTAATAATAATCCCCGAAGCCCTCGTTGCTTCTGTGGTGGTCGAGACATATTGTATCTTTTGCAGCAGAATAAACACACGCAAACTCTCCATGTCTGAATCTGTCGCCACAGTCTAACGATACAGCAAGGTCATATATATTATCATCAGGCTCATTTTTTATGCTACCTGCGCCTCTCAAAAATGTAAACTTGGCAGGTATAGGCTGCAAATATACAGCAACACTCTTATCTGCATAGTTATCCTTTATATAATTGTATAAGCCCAGGCATGAGCCTACACAATCGCCATCAGGTCGTATATGACCTAATATGGCTATTGTGTTTGCATTTTCAATTTTTTGTATGAATTGATTCATGGTACTCATATATTATTTCATAACCTCATCTATTTTCTTTGACATCTCAATTCCATACTCTATAGAATTATCAAGTACGAAGGTTATCTCAGGTGTATTTCTAAGATTAACAGTACGAGCAAGCTCGCGTCTTATATATCCCTTTGCACTCTCTAAGCCTGCCAGAGTTTCCTTAGCAGACTCACTATCTCCAAGCACACTGATATATACCTTACAATACTTTAAATCAGGTGTTACGTTTACATCTGTAACAGATGTCATAGGGTTAATTCGTGGATCCTTTATCTCCATGCTTATTATTCTGCTAAGCTCCCTCATAACCTCACCATTTACACGCTGATTTTTATGACTTGTCTTTTTCATGTTTTACTCCTTTATGTCTTATCTAGGAACTTCCTCCATGACATATGCCTCAATAAGGTCGCCCTCCTTGATATCATTGAAGTTCTCCATAACAAGACCACATTCAAATCCTGATTTTACTTCCTTAACATCATCCTTGAATCTCTTTAAAGAGGCAAGATTACCTTCAAATATCTGCTCGCCCTCTCTTGTGATTCTGACTGTGCAATTTCTCTTAAGAACACCATCAAGAACATATGAGCCGGCAATAGTACCTACTCCTGATGCCTTATATGTCTGTCTTACCTCAGCATGACCGATTACCTTCTCCTCATAAATAGGATCTAACATACCCTTCATGGCTGACTCAATATCCTCAATAGCATTGTATATTACTCTGTATAATCTTATATCAACCTTCTCACGGTCAGCGACATCCTTTGCCTGATTATCAGGACGTATATTAAATCCGATGATAATTGCATTAGAAGCAGATGCAAGTATAACGTCTGATTCATTGATTGCACCTACACCAGAGTGTATACATTTAACCGCAACCTCCTCGTTAGATAGCTTAAGGAGACTTGACTTAACCGCCTCAACAGAGCCCTGTACATCTGCCTTAATAATAAGGTTAAGGTCTTTTACATTGCCCTCCTGAATCTTATTATACAAATCATCAAGTGACATTCTCGACTTAGTATCTGCGATAAGCTTTTCCTTACCTCTTGTGATGAATGCCTCTGAAATCTGTCTTGCCTCTTTTTCATTTTCAGTTGCCATGAAGATTTCACCTGACTGTGGTACTCCGTTTAATCCAAGTATCTCAACAGGCATAGATGGATAAGCCTCCTTAACTCTTCTGTGCTTATCATCAAACATGGCTCTTACCTTACCATGTACATCACCAACAGCAATGCAGTCTCCTACATGAAGTGTACCCTTCTGTACAAGAACTGTCGCAACAGAACCACGTCCCTTATCGAGCTGTGCCTCAATTACTATACCTCTCGCCTTTCTCTTCTTGTTTGCCTTTAGCTCAAGAATCTCAGCGGTAAGTATAATCATCTCAAGAAGGTTATCTATACCCTCCTTAGTGTGTGCTGATACAGGGCAGAATATTGTTGAGCCACCCCAATCCTCAGGAACAAGCTCATATTCCATAAGCTCCTGCTTAACACGGTCTATGTTAGCGCTTTCCTTATCAATCTTATTAATTGCAACGATTATCTCTATTCCGGCAGCCTTTGCATGGTTTATAGCCTCTACTGTCTGTGGCATAACACCATCATCAGCAGCTACAACAAGGATAGCTATATCTGTTGACTGCGCACCACGCATACGCATAGCTGTAAATGCCTCATGTCCCGGTGTATCAAGGAAGGTTATCTTCTGTCCATTGATTGATACTACAGAAGCACCGATATGCTGTGTGATACCACCAGCCTCACCCTCTGTTACAGATGAGTTTCTGATAGCGTCAAGAAGGGATGTCTTACCGTGGTCAACGTGTCCCATAACACATACTACAGGTGGTCTAGGAGTCATCTCTGACTCGTCCTCTTCGTCCTCTCTTAAGAGTTCTTCAATAACGTCAATTTTCTCTTCTTCCTCAGCAATATAGTTGTACTCAAGTGCAATCTCTCCTGCTGTCTCAAAATCAAGCTCTGTATTAACATTGTACATCTTACCAGCCATGAAAAGCTTCTTGATAAGCTGTGCTACAGGAACCTTAATTTTAGCTGCAAGCTCACCAACCGTAAGATTCTCAGGAAGCTTAACTGTCTTGATTACAGGTTCAACCGGTGCCTGTGGCTTCTTAGGTTCCGGCTTTGGCTGCTGATTGTTATTCTTCTGATTTCTATTTCGGTTATTGTTGTTATTACCGTTATTATTTCTTCTATCCGGTCTGTTATTATCCTGTCTGTTATCAGGCTTCTTGTTCTTAGGCTGATTGTTCTTAGCCGGCTGATTGCTCTTAGGCTGTTCCTTTTTAACCTGCTCGTTTCTTGGCTGTTCATTCTTTGGCTGCTCTTTCTTAGCTGGTTCTTTCTTCGGCTGCTCCTTCTTAGGTTGTTCCTTCTTAGGCTGCTCCTTTTTAGCTTGTGCCTGTGGTTTAGCCTCTGTCTGCTCCGGCTTTGTGAAAATATCTCTTATATACTGTATTAAATCTTCGCTTATATTACTCTGCGGCTTCATGCCTTCCTTTTTCTTGTTAAGATATACAAGAAGGTCACTACTCGCAATGGTCTTTCCTAATTCAGTTGATAACTGTTTTGCTAATTCGTGTACTCTCATAAATACACCTCCATATCTGTCCTACTGACAATCTAACTTGTTAATAATCTGCTGTGCAAGCCCTGAATCTGTGACGGTAACAGTAGTTCTGTTCTGTTTTCCAATCATCTTACCCAAGGTTTGACTATCTCCGGCAACTCTATATGGCACATGATAATATGTAGATTTGTCGGTAAATTTCTTCTTGGTATTATCTGATGCATCATCTGCAATTATTACCAGACACGCACTCCCATCCTGCAATGCTCTCTCTGTCATAAATCCGCCACTCACTACTTTTCCAGCCTTGGCAGCTATGGAAAGCATTGACAATGCACGATTATTTATATTTACCACGTTTACATCATCTCCTTGCCGATTGCCTCATATATGTCATCCGGTATTTCCTGTTTAAGTGCACGTTCAATAGCCTTAGAGCGAACTGCTTTGTTGTAGCAGTCAAGGCTCATGCATATATACGCACCTCTGCCATTCATCCTTCCTGTCTTGTCAAGGCAAATGTCATTGTCAGGTGTTCTTATTATTCTAACCATCTCGTTCTTTGGTTTCATTTCCCTGCATCCGATGCACTGTCTTACCGGTATTTGTTTAGCCATATATTCTTACTCCTCGTCATATGTCTCATCAAATGAGTCATCATAATCATCATCCTGATAATCAAAGCTCATACCAAGCTCTCTTGCCTGTGTCTCGCTCTTTATATCAATCTTGTAACCTGTAAGCTTTGCTGCAAGTCTTGCATTCTGACCTTCCTTACCAATGGCAAGTGACAACTGGTAATCAGGAACAACTACCTTCGCACTCTTTCCATCAGCATCAAGCTTAACTGATATAACCTTTGATGGACTTAAAGCGTTCTCGATATATTTCTCCGGATTCTCATCCCATGTAATTATATCAATTTTCTCACCCTTTAAATCATCAACGATATTATTAACTCTTGTACCATTAAGTCCTACGCATGCGCCTACCGGATCAACATTCTCGTCATTAGACCAGACAGCAATCTTAGATCTTGAGCCTGCCTCTCTTGCGACACTCTTAATCTCAACTGTTCCGTCAGCAACCTCTGTGACTTCCTTCTCAAAAAGTCTCTTTACAAGCTCAGGATGCTTTCTTGAAACTAATATCTTAAAGCCCTTTGTCTGCTTCTTAACCTCAACAACATAAAGTTTTATTCTGTCTCCTACATTATAGAACTCACCAGGTGCCTGCTCATTTTCTGTGAGCATAACATCTGTCTTTTCATCAAGACTTATGCTTATATTATTGCCAACAAATCTTCTGACTACACCTGTAATGATATCTCTTTCCTTGCAGGCAAACTGCTCAAATACAGCGTTTCTCTCTCCCTCTTTGATAGCCTGAACAATAATGCTTCTTGCCTTCTGTGCAGCAATTCTACCGAAGTCCTTTGACTTAACTTCAATGCTGATTGTATCACCAAGTGCCTTAGTCTTATCCATAGCGACAGCCTGTGTAAGAGAAATCTCAACAGCAGGATCCATAACATCTCCGTCCTCCACAACTGTCTTGTTCTGGAACACTGAAAGCTCACCGGTATTTCTGTCCATAGATACATCAAAGTCTGCATCACCAAAATCCTCTGTGCAGGCTGACACAATAGACTTCTCAATAGCATCCATGATTACGTCCTTGCTGATACCCTTCTCCTTCTCTAATTGATTTAATGCGTCAATTATCTCTGACATTTCTTTATCCTCCTACATTATATTCTTTATACAAATGCCAATCTAATCATTGATATGTCGTTTCTGTTAAGTGTTATCTCTGTTCCCTCATCATCAATCGTGATGGTTGTCTCGGTGTACTCCTTAAGGATACCTGAGAGCTCCTTTCTTCCCTGCTGTGCCTTATATAACTTTATATCTACAAGCTTACCAATACTTCTCTTAAAGTCTTTTTCCTTCTTAAGCGGTCTGGTAAGTCCGGGTGAGCTGACCTCCAATATATAAGCATCCTTTATGCGGTCTGACTCATCAAGCTTCGCCTCTAATGCCCTGCTTATAAATACGCAGTCATCAATGTTTATTCCACCATCCTTGTCAGCATACACTCTCAAATAGTAATCTGCACCTTCCTTAACATACTCCACATCCACAAGCTCAAAATTATTCTCTTCAATTATAGGAGTAACAAGCTCAGTACAATATGCTTCAATTTCTGCTTTCTTCACATTCTCACCTCTTTCGCTCATAACTTAAAAACAAAGAGTGGGTTGTCAAAACCCACTCTCTAATGTCCATATTTTAGCCTATTTAATTATAGCACTTTCATAATTAAATGCAAGAGGTTTAATTGTAATTTTTTGAACATTATAACCTAATCTAATCTGCCAATCATTTTCATCAGTAAATAATAATTATCATCCTTCACAACAGCTCTATTTGACTCCGAATTTTCATCATATAAATTCAATTTATCATCCTCTGAAAATCCATTTTCGATAAATTTATGTATAAATTCTATCTCAGTCTCAGTTACATATTCATCATTGTTAAGAACAAGCCATACCGCTTTTCCATATAAATTAGAATACCTACTACTATAATGCATGCTATAATCCATGGAAACATTGCTGTCAAACATTAATGTAATAATATCTATATCCTCAGAGGTCAGTGTTCTCTCAAAAATACTTGAAAGGTAAAAATCCATACTATTATCTTCATATGCCATATGATCATACCTGTTTGGATTATCAAAAATTGCTCCATGTTCTATTGCAATCTCTACAAGCTCATAATCTCCATTCTCTAATCCATATTCCAGAATTCCTTTAAGGTTATCATCCAAATAATATATCAATTTAGGTTCTTCATCCAGAAGCTCCACAAGTGCATCCATGTCCTCATCATTCATAAATATAATCTCGTTCATTCTTTCAATATATTTTTTGAAACATGAGCAGTTTTCCCATCTGGCATATAAACCTCTTCATACTTTGATTTATAAACAATATTACCAATCACAAATACAACCGGAATTGCCAGCACAAAACCTATAACTAACAGTACATTTCCTATGATA
>CAVELH010000031.1:0-17627 GCA_963616385.1 bacterium
CTTAACGGGCGAACCCGCCAGTGGGAGTCTTCTTTTCTGCGGCGCTTTCCGTCGGATCACTCCGCCCGGCCGTTAGCCGGCATCCTGCCCTATGGAGCCCGGACTTTCCTCACCTGTCATAATGACAGCCGCAATCACTTGTCTGGCTTACACAGATTTTAGATTAACATAACTTATTATTTCTTTCAAGAGAAAGAATACTATAAAACAAAATAACAGCATATGTAATATGCGGAAAGGATGAAGAATATGGAAGCAATAGAATGTTTAAAAACAAGAAGAAGCGTAAGAAGATATACGGAGGAGCTTATTTCCCACGAATTATTTGAGGAGATAGTAGATGTTGCCAAGATGGCTCCTACATGGAAGAATACTCAGACATTGAGATACGTATTAGTTCAGAATGAGGATATCATAGCTAAGATTACAGATGAGTGCCTGCTTGGATTCGAGCATAACGCTAAGACACTTGCTAAGTGTAAAAACCTTGTATTGCTTGTTCAGGTAAATGGCAGATGTGGATATGAGAGAGATGGCTCATTTTCAACAAGCAAGGGCACCGGCTGGGAGATGTTTGACGCAGGTATTGCTGCACAGACATTTTGCCTTGCTGCACACGACAAAGGAGTTGGAAGCTGTATATTAGGCGTTTTTGATGACGCTAAGGTGGCAGAGGTTGTCGGACTTCCTGAGGGAAGGACCGTAGCTGCTCTTATTCCTATTGGATTCCCTAAGTTTGCTCCAGAGGCAACACCTCGTAAGGAGACTGAGGAATTAATAAGCTATATGTAATATAGAGGTTTACTGATATGGAGAATGGGAGAACAGAACAGATTATAGATAAGCTTGTGGATATGATTGAGAATGGACAGAATGTTCCATTGTCCACAGGTAAGGTTATGGTTAATAAGGATGAGGCGGTATTACTTCTTAGAGAGCTTGAGAATATAGTGAATGGCGAGCTTAAGATGTATCGTGAGGTCAATGACAGAAAAGGCAAGATTATAAACGAGGCAAAGAAAGAGGCTGAGGATATTATCTATGAGGCGGAGCAGTCTGCGAGCAGAATAAGAGTTAATAAGCATATATCATCACATGGCTTGCAGATGAGAATAGATGCGTTAGACGCAGAGGATAAGAAGGCTCTTCACACTGCACACGATATATATGCGGCATCGGTTATATACACTGATGAGATGCTAACAGAGGTAAATGACGTAATTGCACAGGCCTATGATTTGATACACAATCAGTATGGCAAAATGATAGAGAGTCTGGAGGAGAAGGCGAGACTTATACAGGAGAACAAGGCTGAGCTTATGGAGAATCTTAAGGAGCTGAGCAAAGAGGAACGATATGGACAAATCTTAGAGTTAAGTCAGCTTCTTTCAAGTGAGCTATATCATGAGCGTGAAAAGGCAAGAGAGATGGAGACATACGGAAGCTATCAGATGGAGCTTAAATTTGATTCTGACAGGGAAACGGATGACAAAGAAAAAGATATCACTGATGAACCTCGTGAGAAGGATGAGCCTGATAAATCAGATAGTCAGCACTAATAAAAATAGAGTTTCTAAAAACATTATTATAATGTTCTTAGAAACTCTATTAATTTTTCTCTTTGTTCAGGTGCGAGCTTATTGATAAGGGTTAATATCTCAGCCTGTTCGGGCGTTACATCAAGAACCGTACTGTTCTCATCAAAGAAGAATTGTGATATTGTAATATCAAATGCATCACAAATCCTTGTGAGTGTAGGTATTGTTGGCAACATATTCTTTCTATACCATGAAGAAATGGTTGACTGAGTAATGCCGGCATGTTCAGCAAGCTGATATTCAGACCAATGTCTTTCTTCTCGCAGCTTAGTAATCTTTTCTAAAATATTCATTAACTTTTCACCACAAATGTAATATAATTAATATATATCAATTATAGATAAAATATGTATTGTAAAACAGTACGAATAATCGTATAATTAATTAGAATTATCGTATTATGTTTGAAATAGGGGGATATAATGAGTAAACGTATAAAGAGAAAAAATGAATTTGAAGTAGAGCGATATCGAGAAATTTATGTTTTGGTAGCTATTATGGGAGCGGCAGCAGCAGTTGCTTATTCGTGTTTTTTAGCTAGCGCATTTGGGGTAAATATATTTAGTTTGTTTGGCGGATTTTTTAAATAAAAAATTTAATTAAATTTTGTAATCTTTGTCTTTATTTATTTGTTAGATAGTGATATTATTATTCACGTTGAGTATTTTCTTTAATTTACATATATAGAGATAAGGAGGACAAAAGAAATGACGATTGCTCAGATTTTAGCAGTTACGATTTTTGTTATCATGTTTGTACTGATGGTTATGGATAAAATCGAGAAGCAGTATATAACATTGGTAGCAGGAGCACTTACGTTAATTCTTGTTTTCGGTGTGGCGATGCGAAGTCCATCTGCTATATGGGAGACACTTAATGTAAGAAATATCTTTACACCTGGTTTTTGGATTACATCAAGTGAGAACGCGGAGGAGTCTTCTGGTATTAATTGGGCGACAATTATTTTCCTTGCCGGAATGATGATTATGGTTGAGGGAATGGCTAAGGCTGGATTTTTCCGTTGGTTATGCCTGAGACTTGCAAAGCTGGTGCATTACAAACCTATACCGTTGTTTATAGCATTTATGGTTATGGCAGCAGTGCTTTCAATGTTTATTGACAGTATAACTGTTATACTTTTCCTTGCAGCAGTAACAGTTGAGCTTGCAAAGCTGTTGCATATAGATCCGGTACCAATGATTTTGTCGGAGATATTCTGTGCCAACCTTGGCGGTTCGGCTACAATGTGTGGAGATCCACCTAATATTATTATAGGTACAGGACTTGGATATTCCTTCGCAGATTTCCTGACCAATACTGGTGCGATTGCAGGAATAGCCCTTATTGTTGTAATTATTTACTTTTATGCAGTATATCATAAGGAGCTTAACGCTGAGGAGAAGCAGCCTATAGATGCATCAACTATACCAGATCCTAAGACTGCAATTACAGATAAGAAGAAGTTTGTTATAAGTAGTATTATATTTGCATGTGCAGTAGTTTTACTTGTCACACATGCATCTACAGGTCTCACTGTGGCGTTTATTGGAACAGTAATAGCAATTATTACACTTGCTACAGCTGGTAAGGATTCACTTGAGCTTCTCAAGAAGGTTGATTATAAGACGTTGTTATTCTTTGTAGGCTTGTTTATAGTAGTTGGTGGCCTTGAGCAGACAGGTATACTTGAGGTCATTGCCTCATTCATAGGCAAGGTAAGTGGTGGAAATATTCTTGCTATGGTGGCGATTATTATATGGATTTCGGCATTTGCGAGTGCATTTGTTGATAATATACCTTTTGCAGCAACCATGCTTCCTATTATCAAGAGTCTTGCAGAGACACAGGGAGTACCTCTTGGGACACTTGCATGGACACTTTCTATGGGTACAGATATAGGAGGAAGTGCAACGCCAATAGGAGCATCTGCAAATGTTGTAGGTGTATCAGTTGCATCTAAGAATGGATATAAGATAGGCTGGGGAAGATATTGTAAGACGGCAGCTCCGGCGACAATAATTGTAGTTACAATTTCAATGCTATTTATATTTATGCGTTATTGTTAATAACATATTTATAGCTGTAAATAAAATGTCACACAGAAGGTGGTTTTCTGTGTGGCATTTTTTATTCTGCAAAAATACAATTAGAGATTATATACTTTTAAATTCGCTTAAGAAATATGGCTGTTTATCTGCATCCGTGAATACAACGTAGTAGCTATTGTCTATGCTTGTTGTGTAGATATACAGAGTGTCACCATATCTTGCAGCCCTTCTGTATTCCGCGCGAAGCTCGTGAACCTTGTAATCAAATGGAAGTGCATTAACTGCAAGCCTTATATACTGTCCATTATTGATGTGCAGGTTAGTGTCGAGATAATTAGGTGAAACCTCAAGCTGATATCTGAATGTCAGATTGTCAGGACATTCAATCTTCCTTGATACCTGAGGCATATCTATAGGTGGAAAAAGTTCATATGCATTTCTTTCTTCATCGTCAATTTTGGCAGGCTTACCTGTTGTTGGGTCTGCATAAAACCATTTTGCATCTGCGTAGGCAAGCCGGTTTCCGTTCTCATCATTGATGGAATAATTCCATGCTGAGAAGGTTCCTCTTAACTGATATATCCATGCATCTACACTTATGATATCATCAAGCTTTGGCCTGCTGTCAAATATTACATGCCATGAGCTTACCATCCATGCACGGCTTTTCTTAAGCAGATTGATGGCAGAGTGACCTACGGCTGAATTGTGGAACATGCAGCCGTCCTGCATGGCATCAACCACATTTGAAATGCTTAAAAGCCCTTCTTTATCAACCTTACTGTATGAAACTCTTGTTTTATAATTAAACATAACAACACCTCGTTTTAAAAACTACTTATGACAGGTATTATAACTATGAAAAATATAAATGTCAATTATTAATAAACATCTTGGAATTGTAATCATTTCATGGTAAAATTTAGTTTATGAGATTTAGTTATTATGCTGTGTTTTGTGACAGGAGGAGATAGGCATGAGTAAAGGTAAATCAGTTTTTATAAGCTATAGTTCGCATGATACAGCGTTTGTAGGCAAACTTATAGGAATTCTTGATGATATAGGTGTTTCTTATTGGAAAGCTCCAGAGATGATACCTGCCGGTTCAAGCTATGCCAGAGAGATACCGCAGGCTATCAGAGAGTGCGAGGTTTTTCTTCTTGTGTTATCAAAGCGTTCACAGCTTTCAATATGGGTTGAAAAAGAGATAGACAGTGCTATATATAATCACAAGACAATTATTCCTTTTCAGATAGATAGTGTACCGTTGAGCGAGACTTACAGATTTTATCTGAACAATGTTCAGATGATATCATATGCGGATAATCCTAAGAAGGCGGAGGAGGAGCTTAAGGCACAGCTCACCATGCTTCTTAATTTAGATATGGTGGACGATAAATCGGATGATACAGCTAAGAACCAGACACCCAAGACTGCCAAGCGCAAGGTGAGGTCTCTTTCCATGAACAGAGTGCCGATTGAGTGCGAGTACTGTGGCGGAGAACTGCTTCGTATAGGTATGGGTACATATGAGTGTAAGAATTGCGGACGTGAGAACTACGATGATTTCCAGACCATCCGCAATTATTTAGAGAGTGCAGGAGCAACATCTGCGACACGTATAGAGCGTGATACAGGTGTGCCAAGGCGAATTATAGATTATTTTTTCAGGGAAGAGTATTTGGAGATACCGAAACATTCATCAGTTAGGATTTCGTGTTCTAAGTGTGGAGCACCGATTCGTACTGGTACCTTGTGTGATAACTGTAAAAATATTAACAGAGTAAGTGATATCAAACCAAAGAAAGATGTATGGCATACACCTAGAAGGTATTAGAATACAAAGTGTGGTGAGAAGGTAATATGGAAAAGGTTATTTGGGTGGTAGGTAACAACCGGGGTGACATGATAGAGGCACAGAGACAGATAAATTCTATGGGAAGCATGCGAGCAGTAATAATGCTTTCCTATGATGCTGTCTGTAAGATGGCAAAATCACAGTCTAAGATTAGTGGCAACAGGCTGTATACACCATCACTTATTATCTTAGATTATGACATGGAGTGCGAGGTGGAATTTGCGTCGTTGTCGTTGATTAGAAATCAGCAGGCATTGGCGGGTGTTCCACTTTTTTTCATGGTTTCGTCTAGAAGTGAAGAGACAGATGAGGTTTGTTATGATAAAGGTGCCATGGTTATTTTAACTAAGCCATTTTCAAGGAGAGAGCTGCTTAGAATAGAGAGAACTGCATGGCAGTATGAGGTTACAAGAAACTACGAGAAAATGCTTCAGAAGCAGGCTGGAGATATACAGGCTGCCAAGGAGATTATGAGGCTTAACAAGCAGTTAAAGTCAAGAAATGAGCTTCTGTATCAGATATTCGGAAGATACTTTTCTGATAAGGTATTGGAGGTAATATTAGAGAGACCGGAGGGGGCAGCCATAGGCGGTGAAAGACGAAACATGACAGTTATGACCTCTGATTTGAGGGGATTTACATCTATATCAGAGGAGCTTGATGCCGAGTTCGTCACAGATTTGCTGGATTATTATTTTGGACATATGGTGGATATAATCAGCAAATATCATGGAACAGTAATAGAGTTTCTTGGAGATTCTGTCCTTGCTGTATTTGGTGCTCCGCTTGATTCAAAGCAGCACGCTGATGAGGCGGTGGCAGCGGCACTTGCTATGCAAAATGGTATGACAGAGGTAAATGCTTATGCTAAAAAAATGGGATATCCTGAGCTTGAGATGGGAATAGCGATTCATACGGGCTATGCATTTATAGGTAATGTAGGTTCTGAGAAGATGATGAGATATAACGTTATTGGAAGTATTGTAAATGAGTGCTCCAGAATAGAAAGCTATACAGTTGGAGGGCAGGTGTTTGTATCTGAGGAGACTATTGCTAATCTGAATGGACGTGTACGCATAAATAACAGGCTAGAGCTTGCTGCTAAGGGTTTGCAGAAACCTATAGGGGTTTGTGATGTTACTGGAATTACAGGTGTATATGAGTGTGAGATACAACAAAAGATAAAGGAATACATTGTTGAGCCGGGATATAACGTCACATTTTATATGCATGAAATAAAAGATAAGAGGATAGAGGGGCATATCATATATGCCACATTGAAAGAACTTACAACGAAGCATGCTGTAGTCAGCATTTGCAACAATGGTGATATGCTTGAAACATTTATAGATGTTGAGATAACTGCAAAGAATGATTCTGGTGATGTGCTTTTTAAGGATGTGTATGCGAAGGTTATGGATAGCAATCAGGATGGCGTGCGACTTAGATTTACCCATGCAGGAAGAGACTTTATGGATTATGTAAAAGAAATAAATGAACACATAGTATAGTGAATAGGGGGTACAGACACCTGTGTTTAGAAAAAATATATTTCAGAGTATCAATATTTGCGAGGGCTATAAAGAAGTAATAAAAGCTTACACATGGAATGACAAGTCATGTGGAATAATTGTATTAGACGAGGAAACTTCTGCCAGAATGCCTAATCAGATGACGGAATCACTGCGTGAAAATGAGCTGATAATAAGATATGAAGGTCTGCTTAATGATATGTCATGGCATTTCATGCTTGTTGTGGCAGACAGGGGAGAGCAGATACAGATAGTATTTTACAGTGATTCAAGAAGAGTGAGAGCACTTGAATTTCTTGATTACCTTATATCGGAATTCGGACTTATAAAGGGAGATGCGGGGTGTGCCTGTGGATGGGTATCTTCGCTTATACTAAAGGCACAGATTTCGGGGCTTGAGATAGAAAATGCCACAGAATATATAGATTATTTTCTGGAACAGACTAAGAGCTATTTTATCGATACAGTTGTTGTTGAGACCGCTGATTATGCCGAGCGTGAAAAAAATGTAATAGAGCAGATGCCTATGTACAGGAAGAGGGATATTCCGTGGGCGTATGTGCGAACACTTGATGTGGCTAAATCTGGACAGAAAATAAAGATACGCTCCCTTGAGAATGAATCAGGTACTATTATAACAGCCGCAGAGGATGTATATATTATGATTGGCTGTAGGGGTGAGGTGTACGACATAACGCGTGAAAGGTTTAACGCTACCTATGTACCTTCAGATAAACCGCTTGATATATTTGAACAGTTGTTAGATTTCCTGCCCGCTATGGAGCTTGCAGAAACGGGAGAATATGTCAGTCTTGATGAGGCGGCAAGGCTTTGTTTCCCTGATAACAAGCCTAAGATACGTGCAATTTTATTATCGCACAGAACCAAGGTGTACCCTATAAATGGCAACGGTGAGTATTATCTTGGCAGAGCTGGTGATTACATGGCTGTGAGAATAGATGATTACAGCGATGTATATATAATACAGCAGGATATATTTGAACAGACATACGAGGAAGTATAAAAATAAAAATATATGTCGGCATATGCTTGACATATATTTTTTATTGTGTTATTGTACTATATACATAATACAACAGTACATAAAATACTATAATATAATAGTGGCAAAGGAGTGAAAGATATTGGCGTGGAAATTTAACAATGAAGCCCCGATATACATTCAGATTATGGATGAAATCAAGTTTCGTATTGCACAGGGAAGGCTCAAGCCCGGAGACCAGGTACCTCCCGTGAGAGAGCTTGCGGTTAAGGCGGGAGTTAATCCTAATACAATGCAGAAGGCATTAGCGGAGCTTGAACGTGAGGGAGTACTCTATTCACAGAGGACAGCGGGAAGATTTGTAGCACAGCCCGCAGGTGGTATAGCGTCTGTCAGGCGCAATGCAAGTAATAAATATATAAAGGCGTATGTTGACAGTATGCGAAGTCTTGGTTATGGGGATGTGGAGCTTGTTGAGATATTGAAGAGTTATCTGAAGGAGGATAATAATAATGAGTAATATTGTACAAATTTCAGGGGTGAGAAAGGGATATGGAATATCTAAGACGGTATTCGAGGAGCTTAACCTTACTCTGGAGAGTGGAAAGATAATAGGCCTGCTTGGACCTAACGGAAGTGGTAAAACGACCTTGATAAAGATGCTTGCAGGTTTACTTAGGAAAGATGCAGGTGAAATACTTATAGATGGAATGGAGATTGGTGCACAGACCAAGGCTATAGTTTCGTACCTTCCGGAGAGAACTTATTTTAATGAATATCTTACCGTAAAAAACCTGATTGGTATGTTCGAGGACTTTTATGCAGATTTTGATTCTGACAGAGCATATAAGATGATGGAGCTATTAGATATCAATCCTAATATGGTTCTCAAGAAGCTGTCTAAGGGTAATAAAGAGAAGGTTCAGCTTATAATGGTTATGAGCAGACGCGCAAAGCTTTATTTGCTTGATGAGCCTATAGCAGGTGTAGATCCGGCAGCCAGAGATTATATTATGCAGACTATTCTCACTAATTATGATGAGAATTCGACAATACTTATATCTACTCATCTTATTCAGGATATAGAGAATATACTGGATGAGGTTATATTTGTTAAGGATGGCAGGATAGTCTGTCAGGAGAATGCAGATGAATTAAGACAGAAGAAAGGTCAGTCTATAGATGAGATATTCAGGGAGGTATTCAGATGTTAGGTAAGACAATAAAAAATGAATTTGTGAATCGTTGGAGACAGGTTGCTGCAATATTTGGAGGGTTTATTACATTTAGCCTCATTGTACTTGTACTTGGAAAACTCACTCAAAACGTTATTGTTAATAGTACTTTTGAAAATTTTGTATTAGTAATTGATGGAATATATATGTTTGCTTCAATAGGTGTAATTATAGCACTTATGATTATGCCCTTTGGAGATTTCAGAACAAGATTTTATAAGGATGAGGGATATCTTACACATACCTTGCCTGTAAAGACATCAACTCTGGTAACAGGCAGAATGATATGTGACCTGTGTATGGTTATATCGGCAGCAGTAATATGGTCTTTGGGTATAGGTATAGCTGCCGGAAGGGCAAATATCTATTCTCAGTTAGTTGATAACGCATTGTGGGGAATTAAAATGTTGGGTAACACGGTAGATAGAGCATTAGCCGTAGGTGTTATGGTGCAGATATTTATATTTGTATTCTTAGGAATATTATTCACACTTTGGATGCTCAATGCATCATACGCATTTGGACATATGTTTAATAAGGGGAAGAGGATAAAATCTGTAGTAGGATTTATAGGCTTTGCTGTTATATTTGAGTTCGTTATCATGTTATTAAATAAAATCACCCAGATAGAGGGATTAGAGAAGGTTATCGACAGCATTATAAAGAAAATATGTGGAAGCAATGAAGCAGCTACAGCAATAGTTGTGTTCGGTATTTTGAATACAGGTATGATAGTAGGTGTAGTGCTTCTTGCAATGCTGACAGCTTATATAATGAAGAAGCACTTAAACCTTGAGTAAGTGTTATAATTTGTAGCCATTTTTTTGAAGAAGAATTCTGGCAGAGTCAATAGAGTCTATACCGGAACGATTCTTCACTGGCGCAAATTCCCTGTCTCTTTCGACCTCGAATACGAGACAATCATCCATCTCATGGATAAGGTCAAGGGCAAGAGTTTCATATTTGTATGCATTTGGAGTGGCAGGCTTAATAAGCTTGCCATTTTCATCTATATAAGGAACAATCTTTTCTACAACATGTAAAGGCATGGCTGAATCAAGAGTGTCCTTAAGCTTCTCAATAGGGAAGAGGTAATTTAAGATAACGCCCCAACCATATGATAGAGAGCCATCAGAATTCTTGTGGTTTTTCATGTCATCTGAAAGCTCGTAATATTCTATTATATGAGGCTTTCCATTCTCTAGGCATATCGCTCCTACCTTTTCGTCAGGAGATGTCTTCCTTACAACCTTAGCTCCACAGCTCTTGTTACCTTGGATGGTAGCTCCTAAAAAGACAGGATCGGCTATGCGTTGTAGCACATTATCAACCGCAAAGACATTAATCCATTCTATGTTGGAATTATATATATCATCTAAAAGACCTGCCTTATGCATGGATTTGAACCATCCGCCATTGCCGTTTGGAGACATAGCTAATGAATCTTTTGATGAAAACATAAGCTTACCGTTAAAATCAGTGGCAGGATTCATTTCCTGCATAAAAAAATGTATATATTCTGAATTATATCCAAAGTAATTATGCTCGTTGAAAAAATCTACAGTATCGTTATAGTTAGCCTCGCTTGTCATAATGTACATGTGAATCCATGTGCCAGCTTCTTTTATGACGTCTAATGTGTGTTCTATAAGAAGCTGGAATATATACAGCTCATGGGTTAATCCAATATTAAATGACCCCTTTGGCTTATCATAGCCAAGCCTTGTTCCCTGTCCTCCGGCAAGCAGTAAGAGGCACAGCTTACCTGCACGAATAGCGTCAAGTCCGGTTGCCATATAGCTGTCTGCACATTCTGCTATTTTGTCACATGAAAGAGCGTTTATAGGTTTTATGTCACTGCAGGCTTTATCATTGTTGCTGCCTATATAAGAAAGAAAATCCCAATCGATTTCATTTATCTGTTCATATATGTGTTTCTTCTCTTCATCGGTTAAAGCATCTATATAATTAATGATATGTTCCTGACCGTATTTTTTTAAAGTCTGCTGGATATTACTCTCTAGCATAGCTTCTCCTTTTGTAATTCTAAAGTTTTTTGTACTTAAGCTTCTTTTTTACATGTAGTGTATCTGAAAAGACATTTTTAATCTGTTTTAGTGAAACCTTTGATTTAGTCCCGTCTTTCCTGCTGTATTTCAAGGTGATTGGGAGCTCTAATATCTTATATCCCTGTTTAGCTGCCGTGGCAAGTATCTCAATGTCAAACGCAAACCCCTCTGTAGTCACATCTTCACATATAGGCTTGATAACATCAGATTTAAACAGCTTAATTCCTGTCTGTGTGTCCTTTAAATTGAGCTTAAACAGCATTTTTAGGATGATATAATATCCGACACTGATTATCTTCCTTGTGAGTGGATAATCAAGCTTGGAATCCTTGTGCATCTTGGAGCCTATGGCAATATCCGCATCTGTTGCCTGCAAGGCTTTAAGGAAATAACGGAGCATAGTAGGATCCAGTTCCATATCGGAATCAAGAAATGCTATATACTCCGCATCCGCATACTTAACTCCTGTGCATATCGCATGTCCCTTACCCTTGTTAGGGGAGTAGCTTATATATGAGACTCGGGAATCTAACAGTGCTGCCTCAATTACACCAGCCTTGGTGTCGTCTATGCTTCCGTCATTTACCGCAATTATCTGATAGTTTTTAATGAACTTAGATAAAACGCGTGATGTGTAAAGCAGGTTATCCTTAATATTTTTGCCTTCATTATACGCCGGCATAACGACACAGAGATATGAACGTCTGTTGGTTGTCATAAGTTTATCGTTGATGATAATTTCTTCTGTGCCATGTTGTCTGTTCATATTAAAATACCGCCTGTTCATTGTCAAAATATATACAATTATATCATAGGGATATGTGAAATACAATGATATATATATGTTTCCAAGTTGTATCTAAAATGTGTAAATATGGTTAAAATAGAATTATGTATTGTGTTTTTATGAAGAATAATGTATGATATAAAAATATGAAATAAAGGAAAACTATTGTTAAAACACAGATTTATAGATGAAAGGTTCACGATTATGAGTACAAAGAATAAGAAGAAACTTAGTGCCAATGCCAAGTGGGGAATTGCATTTTTAGTTGAAATTCTCGTATTGGTTGTGATGGTTGTTGTTTATTTGGCGGTTTATTTCAACAAAAAGTATGATAAGGTTCAGTACCACGAGATAGATGAGGAGGACTTAGCTATAAACGAAGGCTCTAATGAGGCTCAGAAGGGCTATACGACTATAGCACTGTTTGGTATAGACTCAAGAAGCAATACAGATATGGAGGAGGGAAACAGAAGTGACTCCATTATGATTGCAAGTATTAATAATGATACAAAGGAAGTAAGAATAGTATCTGTTTACAGAGATACATTGCTTGAGATAGAGGATGGAAGCGGACTTACAACGAAGGTAAATGCGGCATATGCATATGGTGGTCCTGAGCTTGCAATCCAGACACTCAATTCAAACCTTGATTTACAGATAACGGATTTTGTGACAGTCAATTTCCTTGCCCTTACAAAGGCTATTGATGACCTCGGAGGTATCAATGTAGATATAACAGATGGCGAGCTCGCTGTTATTAATTCTGGTATATCAGAGCAGATTAATATAACAGGAATATATTCTGATGGAGTATTTACAACTGGTCCTCAGCTATTGAACGGTACACAGGCTACAGCTTATTCAAGAATAAGAAGTACTGACCAGGGAGATATTACCAGAACTGAGAGACAGAGAGAGGTTCTCTCTAAGATGATAGCTAAGGCTAAGTCATCGGATTTGTCAACAATTAATAATATTATAGATGATGTGTTCCCTAATGTGTGCACAAGTATAAGCAAGGATGATATGATTAATCTTGCAAAGAGCCTTATGCAGTATGAGCTTGGAGATACAATAGGCTTCCCTATGGCGTGGAGTCCTGTTAATCATCCAACTAAGGGTTCAATATTGGTACCTGCCAACTTAGAGGCTAACGTATCAGCTTTACATGAATTCCTGTTTGATACACCGGGATATACACCTACAGCACAGGTGCAGAGAATAAGCTCTGTAATTGAGAATGAGACAGGCGTTGGTGCTCAGGAGATTACTATAACTCCATATGTAGCAGAACAATAAACAGACAAGAGAATAATAAGCATATAAGAGAACAATAT
This sequence comes from bacterium, assembly GCA_963616385.1. GTDB lineage: Bacteria > Bacillota > Clostridia > Lachnospirales > Lachnospiraceae > Coprococcus_C. The sequence goes on from CAVELH010000031.1 coordinate 13,468, forward strand.
ATAGATAATATAATTGTGTATAGACTATATTAACAGAGAATATAGAATATAAGGACGCTCATTTCTGGCAGATAGGTAACTGCTTGAAATGAGCGTTTTTCTTTACTTTATATATAATTGTCAAACAATTTGACGACATTTTAAAATTTTTTATTTACATGTGCTTAAATATGTTGTATTATACAACCATCATATTTTTATTCCAAATCATCACATGGGATGATATTGCACTAGGGATAAGGGAAAGGATGATTAGATGAAGCAAATTAACGAGAGAGTTGAGCTCGCTAAGCAGGGCTTGTATGATCCCCAATTTGAGCACGATAACTGTGGTATAGGTGCAGTTGTTAATATCAAGGGTATCAAGACACACAAGACTGTTAGTGATGCGCTCAAGATTGTAGAGAATCTTGAACATCGCGCCGGTAAGGATGCTGAAGGTAAGACCGGTGATGGTGTTGGTATCTTATTACAGATATCACACAAATTCTTTTCTAAGGCTGCAAAACAGATGGGAGTCAAAATAGGTGCTGAGAGGGATTACGGTATCGGAATGTTTTTCTTCCCACAGAACGAATTACAGCGCAAGCAGGCTATGAAAATGTTTGAGATTATTGTGGAGAAAGAGGGACTTGAATTTATATGCTGGAGACAGGTTCCTACTAATCCGGATATTCTCGGTAAGAAGGCTGTTGATGTAATGCCATGTATCATGCAGGCATTTGTCAAGAGACCTAAGAATGTCGAACGCGGACTCGACTTTGACAGAAAATTATTTATTGTAAGAAGAATATTTGAACAGAGTAATGAAGATACATATGTTCCATCATTATCAAGCAGGACAATAGTATATAAGGGTATGTTCCTTGTTGGAGAGCTGAGAAGATTTTATGAGGACTTGCAGGATGAGGATTACGAGTCAGCAATAGGACTTGTTCACTCAAGATTCTCAACTAATACAACTCCAAGCTGGCTTAGAGCACATCCATACAGATTCCTTGTACATAACGGAGAGATTAATACTATCCGTGGTAATGAGGACAGAATGATTGCAAGAGAAGAGACAATGCAGTCAAAATATTTCAAGGATGAGTTTCATAAGATTACTCCTGTGCTAGATCCTGATGGTTCAGATTCAGCAAGACTTGACAATGCACTTGAGTTTTTTGTTATGAATGGTATGCCACTTCCACTTGCGGTTATGATACTTATTCCTGAGCCTTGGGATTCAAATAAGTATATGCCTAAGGAGAAGAGGGATTTCTATCAGTATTATGCAACCATGATGGAGCCTTGGGATGGTCCTGCATCTATACTTTTCACAGATGGTGATTATATGGGTGCTGTCCTCGACAGAAATGGATTAAGACCTTCCAGATATATGATTACAGATGATGATTACATGATTCTTTCATCTGAGGTTGGTGTGCTTGATGTAGATCCTGAGCACATAATACTTAAGGACAGATTAAGACCAGGCAAGATGCTTCTTGTAGATACTGTTAATGGCAAGCTTATATCAGATGATGAGCTTAAGAGTCAGTACGCAAATGCACAGCCTTACGGTGAGTGGCTTGACAATAATCTTATATATCTCTCAGATATAAGCATACCTAATCAGAGAGTTCCTGAGCTTTCTGATGAGGAGAGAAGTAAGCTTCAGAAGGCATTTGGATATACATATGAGGAGTTCAAGAATTCAATACTTCCTATGGCACAGAATGGTGGAGAGGCCATTGCAGCTATGGGTGTTGATACTCCGCTCGCTGTATTATCTAATCAAAAGCTGCCGTTGTTTAATTACTTCCATCAGCTTTTTGCACAGGTTACAAATCCTCCTATAGATGCAATCAGAGAGGAGATAGTAACATCAACTACAGTTTATCTTGGACGTGATGGTAACATACTTGAGGAGAAGCCGGAGAACTGCTGTGTGCTTAGAATTAACAATCCTATTCTTACCAACACAGATATGCTTAAGCTTAAGAGCCTTAACACAGAGTCTCTCAGAGCTGCGGTTGTTCCTATAACATATTATAAGAATACATCACTTGAGAAAGCTATTGACAGACTGTTTATAGAGGCAGATAAATTTTACAGAGATGGCGCAAATATCCTTATCCTCTCAGACAGAGGTGTGGATGAAAACCATGTTGCCATTCCATCATTGCTTGCAGTATCAGCTATGCAGCAGCATTTGGTAAGAACTAAGAAGAGAACCTCAGTTGCCCTTGTAATAGAGAGTGCAGAGCCTAGAGATGTTCACCATTTTGCAACATTGCTTGGATATGGTGCTTGTGCAATCAATCCTTATCTTGCTATTGATACAATCAAGAATATGGTAGATACACATATACTCAACAAGGATTTTTATGCTGCGGTTGATGATTACAACAGCGCAATCCTTCACGGTATAGTTAAGATAGCTTCTAAGATGGGTATCTCAACAGTACAGTCATATCAAGGCTCTAAGATATTTGAGGCTGTCGGATTGTCAGAGGACTTTGTCTCAAAATACTTTACAAATACAGTGAGCCGTGTTGGTGGAGTTGGAATCAAAGAGGTACAGGAGCAGATTGAGCAGCTTCATAATTCTGCATTTGATCCGCTTGGACTATACACTAACCTTAGCTTAGAGAGTACAGGCGACCACAAGATGAGAAGTGGTAAGGAGGAGCATTTATATAATCCTAACACAATTCATCTGTTACAGCAGTCAACATGGACTGGAAGCTATGAGTTATTTAAGCAGTATTCTGCTGCTATAGATGATGAAACCAAGACCTTCCATTTGAGAGGTCTTATGGATTTCAACTATCCTGAGAATGGCGGTGTGCCAATCGAGGAGGTTGAGCCTGTAGATTCTATAGTTAAGAGATTTAAGACAGGTGCCATGTCCTATGGTTCTATTTCCCAGGAAGCACATGAGACAATGGCTATAGCAATGAATATGCTCGGAGGTAAATCAAACTCAGGTGAGGGTGGTGAGAGCCTTGAGCGTATGCAGGGAGCTAAGAACGGAATTAATAAATGCTCTGCAATTAAGCAGGTCGCTTCTGGTAGATTCGGTGTTACATCGCAGTATTTAACCAGCGCGAAGGAAATTCAGATAAAGATGGCACAGGGAGCTAAGCCTGGTGAAGGTGGACATCTTCCTGGAGGAAAGGTATATCCTTGGATTGCCAAGACAAGACATTCAACACCGGGTGTTGGACTTATATCACCACCACCTCATCACGACATATATTCTATTGAGGATTTGGCACAGCTCATTTACGACTGTAAGAATTCCAATAAGGACGCAAGAATATCTGTCAAGCTTGTATCAGAGTCAGGCGTTGGTACTATAGCTGCCGGTGTTGCAAAGGCTGGAGCACAGGTTATCCTTATATCAGGCTTTGATGGTGGTACCGGAGCTGCACCTCGTAACTCTATACACCATGCAGGACTTCCTTGGGAGCTCGGACTTGCAGAGACACACCAGACACTTATCATGAACGATTTAAGAAACAAGGTAATCTTAGAGACTGATGGTAAGCTTATGACAGGCCGTGATATAGCAATAGCAGCTATACTTGGAGCCGAGGAGTTCGGATTTGCGACAGCACCGCTTGTAACTATGGGCTGCGTTATGATGAGAGTATGTAATCTTGATACCTGCCCTGTAGGTGTTGCAACTCAGAATCCTGAGCTCAGAAAACGCTTCAAGGGTAAGCCTGAATATATAGTAAACTTCATGAGATTTGCTGCTCAGGAGCTTCGTGAGTACATGGCTAAATTAGGTGTCAGAACTGTAGATGAGCTTGTGGGAAGAACAGACCTTATAAAGGCAAATGAAAAGGCTAGTGAATATAACATTGACTTGTCAAGAATCATCAACAATCCATATGTTAATGACGAGCAGAACAAGATTAGCTATGCAAATAAGAACCCATATAACTTCGAGCTTGAAAAGACTATTGATGAGACAGTTCTTATGAAGAAACTTGGAAATGCACTTGACAAGAAGATTAAGAAGAGCATAGAGATAGATGTAACAAATACTAACCGTTCACTTGGAACTATATTTGGTTCAGAGATAACCAAGAAATATGGAACATCTCTTGAGGATGACACATTTATAGTTAAATGTAATGGTAGTGGTGGACAGAGCTTTGGTG
>CAVELH010000032.1:0-17552 GCA_963616385.1 bacterium
ACCATAGGCTGTCATTTTATATTGGCAGTATTTGGCCTGACTGTATTCCTTCCTTTATCACGAGAAGACACTGCATTGAAGATACATTTGATATATTTAACAAAAATATGGAAAAATTTGTCAGGAAATTCAATTCCAGCAAGGACATGAGTATCCGTTCAACATGGAGAATGGGTGTAATGCTTCACTATATTGCGGATTACTTTACATTTCCACATAACAAGAATTATCCTGGCAACCTCAAAGATCACTGTGTATACGAGGAGGAATTAAAGCATTGTATGTACAGATATGTAGATAACATAAATGCTGACAAATTCAGGAACATAAAGGTTGTGCTTCCTGATTTGAATTCCATATCAGAGTATATTAAGGAAAAGCACACACAGTATAAGCTCTCTGAAAGTAATGTTGAGAAAGATTGCAAGTACTCTGTGCTCGCATGTATGTGTGTAATGGCATCATTGCTTAATATTGTCTCAGGCAGCAAGGCAAATCTTGCCGCAGCATAGATGACGAATAATCCCTTGTAAATGAGCCATACTATAACTACAAATATATAGTTCAGAAAAGGAGGACTGTAATATGCGTAGTTCACAGGAAGTATACAAGGAAGTAGCAGAGAGATGTCACGCTTATGACAAGAAGGCTGTAAAGGATTGCTTCTGTAATATTGCAGAGGGAACAAAGAGCTGTCTTAATTGCAGACATTTTGCTGATGATGAGCATTGTCGTTTGGATTTATATGATCCAATCGTTAAGAATCTTTAATATGTAATAAAACGGCTGGTATACCACGAAGCTTTTTCTTCATGTATACCAGCCATTTTTATTTTATACTACCTGATTGCCTGTGTATAACTGATAATATCTGCCCTTCTGCTCTATAAGTGCGTCATGTGTACCGCGCTCTATTATACGTCCATGCTCTAATACCATTATACAGTCACTATTCTTAACAGTTGATAATCTATGTGCTATGACAAAGGTTGTTCTTCCCTTCATAAGCTTATCCATACCCTCCTGAACTATCTTTTCGGTACGGGTATCAATAGAGCTTGTAGCCTCATCAAGGATAAGAACCGGTGGATTTGCCACAGCAGCTCTCGCTATCGCAAGAATCTGTCTCTGTCCCTGACTTAAGTTCGCACCATCACCTGTAAGCCTTGTGTTATATCCGTCAGGAAGTCTCTTAATAAAGCTGTGAGCATTTGCAAGCTTAGCTGACGCAATAACCTCCTCGTCCGTAGCATCAAGTCTGCCATATCTTATATTCTCCATTACTGTTGCAGTAAAGAGATGTGTGTCCTGAAGCACCATGCCGAGTGAACGTCTCAAATCAGCCTTACATATCTTATTTATGTTTATACCATCATACCTTATCTTTCCATCCTGTATATCATAAAATCTGTTTATAAGATTTGTTATAGTTGTCTTTCCTGCTCCTGTAGAGCCTACAAATGCTACCTTCTGTCCCGGTGTAGCAAAAAGGTCTACATTATGAAGCACAATCTTGTCCTCATTATATCCAAAATCCACATCATCAAAGACAACATCTCCGGTCAGCTTCACATATGACACTGAGCCATCTGCCTGATGTACATGCTTCCATGCCCACATTCCTGTACGCTCAGAGGTCTCCATTAAGACACCGTTTTCCTCCTTTGCATTTACAAGTGTTACATATCCGTCATCTGTCTCAGGCTCCTCATCTAAGAGCTTAAATATTCTCTCTGCACCAGCCATAGCCATAACAATCGCATTCATCTGCATGCTTACCTGATTTATCGGCATACTGAAATTCTTGTTAAATGTAAGGAAGCTCGCAAGTCCGCCAAGCGTGAAGCCTCCTATTCCGTTTAGTGCAAGAGCACCACCGGCTATTGCACAAAGCACATAGCTCACATTTCCAAGCTGCGCATTTATAGGTCCTATAACATTGGCATACTTGTTGGCATTGTAAGCACTCTCGCCGAGCTTATCATTAAGCTCCTTGAATCTTGCCTTGCTCTCCTCCTCATGGCAGAACACCTTGACAACCTTCTGTCCCTCCATCATCTCTTCTATATATCCATTTACAGCACCTAAGTCCTCCTGCTGTTTTATGAAATACTTACCACTGTTACCTGCCACATAGCTGCTTCCCTTTATCATAATTGCAACCATTACAAGCGTCAAAAGTGTAAGAGGTACATTAAGTATAATCATACTTATAAACACGCTGACAATCGTTATAACACTCGATATACACTGTGGTATACTCTGACTAATCATCTGTCTAAGTGTATCTATATCATTTGTGTATATTGACATTATATCTCCATGTGCATTCTGGTCAAAATATCTGATAGGAAGGCTCTCCATATGTGCAAACAGGTCATTTCTCAGATTTCTTAAGGTTCCCTGTGTTATATACATCATTAGAATTGCCTGAACGTAGGCAGCAGCTATACCAAATAAGTAAAATACAGCCACACGCGCCATCGCCATGAGCAGTCCCGAATAATCATTACTCTTGCTTGTGACCATCGGCATAATGTAATCGTCAATAAGCGTCTTGGTAAACATTGTTCCCTGAACATTAGCTAGTGCACTTGTTATTATACATATAAGAACAAATATGCAGTGTATCTTATAATTCTTTCCAACATACTTTATCACTCGTCCCATTATTTTACCGGGATTTTTTACCTTTGATTTTCCATTTTTCATTACTGCTCACCTCCCTGCTCGTCAAAATCTCCACCGCCGCCGGTCTGTGATTCATACACATCTCTGTATATTGCATTTATTGCTATAAGCTCATCATGTGAACCAATTCCGTCTATTCTTCCATCATCCATCACAACGATTCTGTCAGCATTCTGAACACTGCTCACACGCTGCGCTATAATAATCTTAGTCGTGTCAGGTATCTCCTCGGCAAATGCCTTTCTTATTCTGGCATCTGTCGCTGTATCTACCGCACTTGTACTATCGTCCAATATAAGAATCTTAGGCTTCTTAAGAAGTGCTCTCGCAATACAGAGTCGCTGTCTCTGTCCACCTGAGACGTTAGTACCACCCTGTTCAATTCTCGTATTGTAGCCATCCGGAAATGCCTCGATAAAGTCATCAGCACATGCAAGCCTGCACGCACGCTTGCACTCCTCATCAGTAGCATTCTTATCGCCCCATCTTAAGTTGTCATATATAGTTCCACTAAAGAGCACATTTTTCTGCAATACTACAGATACCTCATCTCTCAAGGTCTCCAAATCATATTTTCTTACATCCACTCCACCTACAAGGAGCTCTCCGCTGCTAACATCGTACAGACGGCTTATAAGATTGACAAGGCTTGACTTCGAGCTTCCTGTACCGCCTATGATACCTATTGTCTCGCCCGCCTTTATGTGAAGGTTAATATCTTTAAGAACAAGCTCACCATCCTTGTTGTCATCAACTGTCACTATCGTGTCACCGCGCTTGTCCTCTGTTCTTATATATTTCTTATATTTGAAGTCAACATGTGAGAAATATATACTTCCATCCTTAACCTCCATAACCGGATTATCAGGATTTACAATGTCAGGCTTCTCCTCTAATACCTCTGCAACTCTCTTTGCACTCGATACACTCATAGATATCATTACAAATACCATAGAGAGCATCATAAGGTTCATAAGTATATTCATACAATATGTGAGAAGGCTCATTAACTGTCCTGTTGTAAGTGTTGCACTGACAACCATATGAGCGCCAAGCCAGCTTATAAGCAGTATACATGCATATACGGTAAATAACATAAGAGGATTGTTGCAGGCAAGAACTCTCTCTGCCTTGAGGAACATTCCATATACCTTGTTATTCGCCTTTCCAAACTTCTCCTTCTCATAGTCCTCTCTCACATATGCCTTTACAACACGGATTGCCGATACATTCTCCTGAACACTTGCATTTAAGTCATCATACTTCTTAAATACTCTTGAGAAATAATTCATGGCAAGCTTTATGATAAGCATAAGCAGACTTCCTAAGATTATAACTGCTACAAGATAAACGCTCGCAAGTCTTGGACTTATTACAAATGCCATAATCATAGCAAATATAAGACTTACAGGAGCTCTCATGCACATTCTGAGAATCATCTGGTACGCATTTTGTATATTGGTAACATCTGTCGTAAGTCTTGTGATAAGACCTGCTGTAGAGTATTTATCAATATTAGAAAATGCAAAATTCTGTATGTTATTGTACATTCCCTCTCTTAAATTCTTGGCAAAGCCGGCTGAAGCCTTAGCTCCATATTTACCGCCTAACATACCTGCAATAAGTCCTCCTAATGCAAGCACCGTCATAAGAACACCCATAAGAACAATATGTCGCATGTCACCCTTCTCAACGCCATTGTCTATTATCGATGCCATAAGAAGTGGTATAAGTGTCTCCATAATTACTTCGAGAATCATAAAAATAGGTGTTATTATAGACGCTTTCCTGTATTCCTTTATGTATGCCTTAAGTGTCTTTAACATATTATGTCTCCTTTCCTGCAATCTATTTTTTATGATTTTAATTCCTGCTCTATGTTATATTTTATCCGGTCTAATACCTCATAAAATATCTTGAGCTTCTCAGGCTCAATACCCTCTACAAGATTCTTGTCAGATGCTCTGGCATTTTGCCTCATAGACTCGGTTATCTGTCGTCCCTTATCTGTAAGACAGAGCTTCTTTAATCTGTCATCATGGATAACCGATTCCCTCGTTATCAGATTTTTCTTCTCCATAAGCTTAAGTATATTGGTAACCGTAGACTTCGATATCTCAAATTCCTTCTCAACGTCCTTCTGATATGTCGGCTCATCACCACGTTTAGCTATAAATATCAATATCCATATATGCATGACAGTGGCATCCTCGCCCATGCAGCGCTTCCTGTCTCTGTCAAACTGTCTGCACATCAAATTATTAACCGTCTTAAGTGAATGGCCTATACTTCTATCATCCATATTCATCCTCCTTTCATACTACGGAAACTAATTGTTTTATATCGAACTGTATTGTACAATACTAATTTCTCAATGTCAAGACAAAATAAAAAGAAGCACCCAAAGCCATAAATGACTTTAAGGGTACTTCTCTTATAAAGCTATTATAACTAATTATTTTATTTAATTACATCGTAACAGTTATAAACTTACATATAAACAATGCAGCTATTATTGTAACCATAATATCCTTCTTTGTGTACTTCTTTGTGAAGATTGCAATGATTACATATGTGATTGCTCCAATACCAATACCATTTGAGATAGAGTATGTGAGTGGCATCATGATAAATGTCATGAACGCTGGAACTGCTGAGAGCATATCATCCATATCAACCTTAGCAAAGTTCTTAGCCATAAGTACACCTACAAATACAAGTGCAGGAGCAGTTGCACAGCTAGGAACAACGCTTGCAAGTGGGCTTAAGAAGAGACAGATTGTAAAGCATGCTGCTGTGATGACACTTGTAAATCCTGTTCTACCACCTGCTGCAACACCTGATGCAGACTCAACGAAGGTTGTACATGTTGATGTACCAAGTAAAGCACCTGATACTGTTCCGATTGAATCGCAGAGCATTGTCTTATCCAAGTTTATAGGATCTCCATTCTCATCAAGCATACCAGCCTGTGAAGCAGTACCATATACTGTACCAACAGTATCGAACATATCAACAAGACAGAATGCAACGATAAGCATGATAGCTGAGAATACACCGCCAACATATGAGCTGTTAAATGCTGCATCCCATGCCTCTCCATTAAATAATCCTAAGAAACCAATTTCTCCAAAATCCTTGAAGGACTGTGATATACCACTTATATCAAAATCAGGTACCTGCCACATCATTACCCAATATAATATTGTAGATGCAATGATACCGATGATTACGCTTGCCTTTAAGCCGTACTTAGTAAGAATTGCAATTATCATAATACCGAGTATTGCTACAATTACAGGAACAATGCTTCTCCAAGCCTCAAGAGTTGTAATCATATGTCCGTCCTCTGCCATAGTACCTATAGCATCGATTCTTCCATGAAAATCGAAGAACTGAACAAATGTATACTTGTTTGACTCAATAATTCCAGCATTTTTAAATCCAATAAGTGCTATAAACAAACCAATACCAGCTGAAATAGCCTTCTTCAGACACTCTGGCATTGCTTTTGCAATATACTCTCTTAGACCTGTAATTGACAAGAACAGGAATACAAGACCTGAAAGTAAAATAATTACAAGACCTGCCTGATATCCTGTAGTAACACTCTCACCGGCAAAATATGAGCCAGATACGAATATTGTACAGAAAAATGAATTAAGTCCCATTCCGCAAGCCTGTGCAAAAGGCATATCAGCTAAAAATGCCATTAACAGTGTACCAATAATTGCGACAAGAATAGAAGCAATATATACTGCATTCCATATTCTTCCCATCTCAACAGGATTAGCGCCCTCTGCAACAAGCCATCCGCTTGCACCATTAGCTGCTACCTGATTTGGGTTAACGAAAATAATGTAAGCCATTGCGAAGAATGTTGTAATTCCCGCAAAAATCTCAGTTCTTATCGTTGAACCCCTTTCCTTGATTTTGAAAAAGTTCTCCACGACTTTTCCTCCTTTGCCTCTTTTAATAATTTATTCACCCTTTGTTCTTGGAACAAAGATTCGTGACACCTTACTCTGGTCCTCCTTCTTGATTCTGTTCATAGCCTGCTTACAGAAATAATCCTGTGCCTCAAGCTTCTCCCTTCCTCTAAGGTCAATCTTCTCGTAAGAACCATCCGGTTGCATTATATGAGCCTTGAGTGTATCGGCAAGCTGAACCTCAAGTATCTCGATAACGCGTCTCTTTAAATCCTCATCCTCTACAGGGAAAGTGATTTCCACACGCTTATCAAGGTTTCTCGGCATCCAGTCCGCACTACCCATATATACATCCTCAAAACCATCATTATAGAAATAAAATATTCTTGCATGCTCTAAGAAATTGCCAACTATGGAGCGTACTGTGATATTCTCTGATAATCCCTTTATACCTGTCTTAAGACAGCAGATACCTCTTACTATAAGCTCTATCTTAACTCCGGCATTAGATGCCTCATATAATGCCCTTATTATAACAGGATCACACAATGAATTCATCTTGGCAACAATTTTAGCTTCCTTGCCTGCCTTGGCGTTATCCCTCTCTCTCTCAATAAGAGCAAGGAATCTGTTCTTCATCCATATAGGTGCTACAAGGAGCTTATTCCATGCAGGTGGCTCAGAATATCCTGACAACATGTTAAATACCGCTGTTGCATCCTCACCTATTGAATCCGATGCAGTTAAGATACCTGTATCAGTATAAAGTCTTGCTGTTATATCGTTATAGTTACCTGTACCAAGATGTACATAACGCTTTATGCCATCCTCCTCACGTCTTACAACAAGTGCTATCTTAGAATGTGTCTTAAGTCCTACCAGACCATAGATAACATGACATCCTGCCTTCTCAAGCTTCTTAGCCCAGTTAATGTTATTCTCCTCATCAAATCTCGCCTTAAGCTCAACCAAAACCGTTACCTGCTTGCCATTTTCTGCGGCAAGTGCAAGTGCAGCAACTATAGGAGAATTGCCACTTACACGGTACAAGGTCTGCTTTATTGCAAGTACATTTGGATCCTTTGCAGCCTGTTTTATAAACTCTATAACAGGTGTAAACTCATAGTACGGATGATGAAGAAGTATATCCTTCTTCTTTATCTGCTCAAATATATTCTCCTCATAGTTAAGTCCCGGAACAGGCTGAGGAATATATTTTTTGCCCTTAAGATGGTCAAAGCCCTCTAATCCTCTTACCTTTGATAAGAATGTTAAATCAAGAGGTCCATTTATAAGGTATACAGCCTCACCTGATACCTGAAGCTGCTTCTTAAGCTCCTTCAAAAGTCGCTTGTCCATATCAGCCTCAACCTCAAGCTTTATAACCTCGCCCCATGCTCTCTTCTTAATCTGCTTCTCTATCTCCTTTAACAAATCAGCAGCATCATCCTCGTCGATGGCAAGGTCTGCATTTCTCATAATACGATAAGGGTGCGCACACACTATCTCGTAATTAAGGAAAAGCTTATTCAAATTCTTCTCTATTATCTCCTCTAAGAGGATAATCTCTCTTACATCTCCCTCCGGCGGAAGCTCAACTACTCTCGCAAGCACTGATGGAACCTGAACAGTAGCGATATCTATTACATCCTTCTTCTTATCCCTGATAAGTGCTCCTATGTTGAGAGTTCTGTTGCTGATAAGAGGAAATGGTCTTGATGAGTCAACAGCCATAGGTGTGAGGACAGGATAAACCTCTCTCTCAAAATACTTATCAACGAACTTTGCCTGCTTCTCTGATAAATCCTCATAATGCTTGACAAGCTTGAGACCATTATTCTCAAGAGCAGGAAGTAATGAACGATTGAGTGTAGAATACTGTGCATTCATCATATTCTTGGTCTCAGGTATAATTAAGTCAAGCTGTTCTCTCGGTGTAAGCCCTGCTATGTCTTTCTTGGTAACACCTGCATGTACAAGGTCAATTAAGGATGCCACTCTTACCATGAAGAACTCAGACAGATTAGATTCTGTAATGCTAAGGAAATTAAGTCTGTCAAACAATGGTATGTTCTTATCCTTAGCCTCCATCAGTATTCTATAGTTAAACTGAAGCCAGCTCATCTCACGGTTATAATAATTTTCATGTTTTTCTAATGTTTTTTTATCCATACTGCTTACACGCTCCTTTTCTGTCTAAGTACAGGTCTTATGCCATATACCTTCTCGAAGAAATCTGCTCTCGGTCCAAACAATCCTGCCTCTAGAGATATATCCTCGTAACCCTTGGCAACTATAACGAGCTTCTCATCTCTTATAGTCACATCTATATCCTCTATCTTCTGTGTATGACTCTTGTCAAGCACATTTGCAATTCGGAGTATTGCAGCAAGCTTGGCAATTACAATGTAGTCACAACCATCTAACTCAGCCGAAATCTGGTCGCGTGATGGCAAAAACAATATGTTGTATTTTATTATGTTGGCAACCTCCATTCTCTCCTTATGTGAAAGTCCGAGAATTTCTGTGTTGGCAACAATATGATATGAATTTCTTGCGCCGTCATGAAGGTTAATGAAGTTACCGCACTCATGCAATATAGCGGCAATCTGTAGCTGTAGTCTCTCCATCTTGCCAAGCCCATATCTCTTCTTCAGTGCATCAAATATCTTAAGAGCAAAATATGAGGTTCTCTCTATATGCTTTCTGTTACATTTATAACGCTTACTGATATTGTATGCAGTCGCAAGGATATCCTCACCAAAATCATGGCCGAACACAATCTTGCTTCCCTCATCCATATATGATGCAACTATTCCATCACAGAAATCTACGTTAGGTGCATAAATCTCCTCAGCCTTGCAGTTATTCAAAAATGATTGATATATAATTATGCTTGGCAGAAGAAGTGTTGCACGCTCATATGGAACACCGTATTTTTCAGCTATCTCTTCCATAGACAATGTAAGAATTCTTTTGTATATAAAATCAAACTGCTCTCTTGTTATCTTATCTTCAATATTAAGCTCTGGAGCTATTTTCTTGACTGAGCTTACAATCTCACCTACAGCAATGATGTTCTTAATCTCCTTGTCATTCAGGTAGATATTTCTGAATGTAACTATGTCATTCTCCACATATTCAGATATTATCTTGTCAAGTCTTCCTGACTTATTACCCATTATTGACAAATAATCACGTACTCTTATTGCTCCGATAGGAATATTCTCAGTTACTACAAGATTATTCTTGTCAAACAGTGATACCTGTATACTTCCTGATCCGATGTCAACAAATGCGGTATTCTTACTTACCACATGATGAAAGTTATCATATTTAGCAACTAAACCCTTGAAGCTCATATATCTCTGCTCAGAGTTGCTTAATACCTGAACCTTGATATTAGAATTACGCTCTATTGCGTCAAGCACGATATCTGCATTGTCAGACTCTCTTACGGCACTTGTAGCATAGGCACGATATTCTGTTATCTGATACTCCTTCATCTTCTCCTTAAAGTCGTCTAGTATAAGACAAACCTGTTTGATGGATTCTGTACTCAAGGAACCACTTTGATAGGTATCTTTACCCAATTCAATAATCCTGCTTACACTGTCAATCAGTTTAAACGTCTTTTTGCTGTTAATCTGATATATCTTCATGCTAAGCTCACTCGAACCTACATAAATTGACGCAAACATTTTGTAAGCCATATTGCCACCTCCTAAAAAATTATTCCCCGTATCCGTTTATTAAACCTGTCTTTAAATCACAGCTCTGTCTCCATCAAAATACAAATGCCATGATGTATTACCTTATTTTACTGCTTCTTAAGTAAATCATATAACTCCTGAACTGTCTTATTATATCCAGGGTGAACTGCATATGGCGCAATTTCACACAATGGTTCAAGGACAAATTCACGCTTAGCCATCTCAATATGAGGAATCTTAAGTTTCTCCTCCATGACTATCTCATTATCATATAACAATATGTCTATATCAAGGGTTCTTGGTCCCCAGTGAATAACTCTCTTTCTTCCTGCTCCCTGCTCTATATCATTAACTACAGAAAGAAGCTCCTCAGGTGTATACAATGTCTCTATTTCAAGACAGCCATTTAGGAAATCATCCTGCTCGACATCACCGTATGGCTCTGTGACAATATATGTCGAGACCTTACTTACCTTTATATAATCATCCTTGTTAAGCTGATCCACAGCATAATCAAGGTAGCCCTCCTTGTCCCCAAGGTTAGAGCCTATGCCAAGATAAGCTATATGCTTTCTTCTTGTTATATCCACGCACATTGCATCAAATACCATATCTATAGGTGCACCCGGCTTCTTAAGCAAAACATGAACCGCCTTTATTGTATCATATTTTATAAGAATTGTGTCTGCGATATTCTCGGCAACCGCCTCTATAAGGTCATACTTTTCCCCTGTCATTACATCCCTTATATCCTCACACACCTCAGCATAATTAATCGTCTTATCAAGGTCATCTGTAATACCAGCAGCCCTTAATGACACAAAAAGCTCAACAGTCACAATAAATGTCTGTCCGTTCTTCTTCTCCTCCGGCAAAACACCGTGATATGCATATATCTCCAAGTCCTTAATAATTATCTTATCCATTTTACGACCTATAATCCCTTCTGCATAATCGCATATGTCATCTTGAGAGCCCTCACGTTAGCTCTTACATCATGTACCCTAAAGAAGCTGCATCCCTGCATAAGTCCCATAACTGATGTCGCTATAGTACCCTCCTCACGCTCACTGACAGGAAGGTCTAGTGTATTTCCTATCATAGACTTTCTTGATGTTCCAAGAAGTACCGGATATCCAAGCTCAACAAGCTTGTCAAGATTATTCATAAGTATAAGGTTCTCATCTGTGTTCTTAGCAAAGCCTATGCCCGGATCTGTCATTATATTCTCCGGCTTAATTCCGGCCTTTAATGCTATATCTACGCTTTCCTTCATGTCTGCTACAACATCAGCCAGATAATCCTTATACAGGGCAGTCTGTCTGTTATGCATAAGGCAGCATGGTACATCATACTTAGCAATAAGAGGTGCCATTCTGTCATCCCACTTAAGTCCCCATATATCATTTATCAGGTCTGCTCCTGCAAGAAGTCCAGCCTCAGCCACATCCGGCTTATAAGTGTCAAGTGACACAGGCACGTCAAAACGCTCTTTTATAGCCTCAATCACAAAGCAGGTTCTCTCTATCTCCTCAGCAACAGATATCTTGATGTGTCCCGGTCTTGTCGACTCGCCACCTACATCTATTATATCGGCTCCATCATGCAGCATCTGTTCCGTATGCTTCAGTGCCTTATCTATATCTGTGTAATTTCCCCCATCCGAAAATGAATCCGGTGTGACATTCAATATACCCATAACATAAGGATATGGTATAAATGTCTTGTCATCACCTGAATTAATCATAAACCTTCTGTTGCCAATCTTCATACTCTCAGTCATGCCATTTCTCCTCATGTTATATTTATATTGTTATGCTTTTGTTCTTCTGCTCCAAAGGCCAATAGCATTTGTCACTTGCCTCACACGAAAAGCAATTTCTGGAAAGCTTATCCGCAGTAAAAAGAAGCTCCTTAAGAGCATTGTCGCAATCATCACTCTTGTTTTTGTGACTTGCTATGGCATCACATATAATATCAACATCACTGCCCGAAAATCTACACTCACCTAATATCTGCCTTGCAATAGTCTCACCAGCCTCATGATGTGAGATGTTGCTCTCATACTCCACACAACGTCCTATATCGTGGAGAAGTGCCATAGCATATATAACCTCTTTATCTATATTAAGGTCTCGTTCAAGCGATGTTATATAACATATTCTCGCAACATCAAGCGAATGTTCCATACCATGCAGGCAGAAAATTCTTTCCTTCTCTGCCATTTTTATTCTGTCCATACAGGATATATAAAGCTCATTCTTAAGTAGTCTGTCAATCTTATCCATTATTTACCTGACCTGTCTATTTCCAATCATATAAAAGATATTCTGATATAAATGATAACGAGCCACACACTAGAATAACAGGTTTCTCATCATTCATGCCACTAAGCTCTTTTTCTTTAAGCTTGGCTGTCTCTATAGCAGTATAAGAGCTATCAGCAGTTATAACCTCAACACCCTTATCACTAATCAGAGAAGCTAAAAGCTCCTTCTCGAGTCCCCTTGGTGTATCAGGCGTGACAGTAATCGCATATGACATGGTATCTTCCAAAATATCAATCATTTTATGATATTCCTTGTCCCTCAATACTCCTATTATATAGATTATTTTCCTTTTTGTAAAATATTTATTTATTGCTTTTTTAAGATATTTCCATGCCGCCTCGTTGTGTGCTCCATCAACATAAACATCAGGCATATCACACACATGAGTAAGTCTGCCCCGCCAGATAGTTTTCTCTAATCCTGCCCTTATATTCTCTATCGTTACACCGGCTATTCTCCTTGCAGCCTCAATGGCAAGTGAGGCATTAATCACCTGATGTTCACCGAGAAGTCTTATATTGTATGCTTCTCCATCATATGTAAATACTGTTTTCTCGGTTGTCATATCCTGTATATTAATTGCGTTCTCATCCACACGAACAAGATCTGTATGCTTATTCCTGCATACATTATCAAATACATCCATCACCTCATCAGGCTGAGGTGCAATCACACACACACTGTCAGCCTTTATAATTCCAGCCTTATGTGTTGCAATTTCGGTAAGTGTGTTGCCTAAAAACTGCATATGATCCATACTTATAGATGCAATGACAGACATAACAGGCTTGGATATGACATTAGTTGCATCCAAATCTCCACCCATACCGCACTCAATTAACGCATAATCTACCTTTTTATATTTAAAATACATAAATGCCACAGCAGTCTCAATCTCAAATGCAGTAGGGCTTCCTAATCCATCCTGCTCCATCTCTGATACCTTATCTGAAACCTCTGTCAGTATCTCGCTAAAATCTTCCTCTGATATATAATTTTTATTAATCTGAAATCTCTCAAGATAGGTGAAAATAGTTGGCGATATATATCTTCCAACACTATATCCAGCATCTATTAATATCTCCTGAACAAAAGAAAAAACAGAGCCCTTGCCATTGGTACCGGCAATCTGCAAGCATTTGCAGCTATCCTGTGGATTGCCGAGCCTTAGCAACAGCTCCTTTACATTATCTAAGCCCGGTACTGAACCGAGCTTATTCTTCTCTTCTATATACTTCATTGCCATAGCGAAATCCATGACTTAAACCTGCCTTATCAATATTAGTAACGACAGCACCACATACATATAATATCCGCATAATTACTTAGATATCTCTGTTCCATTATAATGAACATGCTGTACAGGCTCAGTGCTCTCATCTATAGCACATATCTCGTAGCCCTCTGCCCTAAGTGTATCTATAAGTGCAGGTAATGCTTCAACTGTAGCATGAGCATTCTTAAGGTCATGCATGAGAACCATGGAATCTCCTCCGTTACTTCTGACATATCCCATGATGTTCTCATTTAGCTGCTCCGCTGTGAGTGATGCGTCAACTGCATCTCCTGACAGTGAATTCCAGTCATAATATGTAATGCCTTCCTTATATAGATAACCCATAAGCGTCTGAATGTCAACATTAGAAACTGTATTTGAGCTTCCGCCTGGGAACCTGTAGTACTTACTGTCAACACCTGTCTGCTCATACAGGAAATCATGTATCTTAGTAACATCCTCTATGAAGGATTCCTCACTTGCGTAAACTGTATCATACACATGTGAATAGGAATGCATACCGAGTGTGTGTCCCTCCTCAACTATACGATTGTAGCAAGACCACAGGCTCTTATCATCATTATATACACAGAAGAAGGTTGCCTTTACATTCTTCTCCTTCAATATATCAAGTATCTCATCTGTATAAATGCTAGGGCCATCATCAAATGTGAGATAAACCTTCTTACCATTGCTCACAAAATCTGCGTCATCGGTGTTGTCATCTGATGAATTGTCACCATCAGTATCTCCATCCTCCATAAGTGTGTGGTTCTGTGCAGTCGTGCTCTTGCCCAAATCATCATATGCCTGTTCATCAAGCTTGGCTAAATCCTCACTGTCAGAAGTGTCAGCCACAGTGCTCTCGCTTGCCTCAGCTATCTGCTCAGATAAATTCTCCATCTTGTTCTCAAGTGTATTCATCTTATATGTAAGATACAGACAGAACATAACTGGAATAGCACAAACTACAGCAAGTAATGCGACAATTCCCCTTTTTATATTATCAACATTTCTTCTGTTAAAATCTTTTTCATCTTCCATAAAAATTCCCTCTTTACATTTCTAGATATTGTGGTATAATAATCTTACAGTACAAATTGTAATATAAAGATTTTGTATATTCAGCCCAAAAAGGCTGTAATTTTCATTATACCCTATTTTTCATCTGATTTCAAGTCGAATGTTTTTTTATGCTCTTAAGATAGAGGTCTCTCCACTTCTTTCCCTCCTCCTGAATCTGTTCCGTAAGCTGTACTAATTCATCATATTGTTTTTTATATTGAAGCTTATACTCCTCATCTTTTTGTTCGTACTGATGGCGCAGCTCATCGAAAGCATTTAGTTTACATAATGTTTTTTCTTCTTTTTCGCATAATACACGCTCTGTATCAAGCTCATATATTTTGCTGCCAGCATTTTTATCATATATAATGTATGTTTTATTTTCATGTTCAATAAATCTATACCTTCCTATTCCTTCATCCTCAGACAGAAGTCTCTTTCCCTTTCGGTCATTCTCCGGTGAAACACACCATAGCTCATCAGCTCCCGATTTGGCATTTGTGGTTATATATAATATGTACAAGCCTGCATCAAATACATGAAAGCTTATATCTCTCATATTAAGTGCATTGTGCAAATCTGCAAATAAAATAAGTCTCTCCTCATCACCGACCTTTTTATATACAAGCTCATTTGCGACAGATATATAAGCAATACTGATTTCATCCTTATACAATGTGCTAACCAGCTCAGCCCTGTAATCATGTTCTATTGATGCCCATTGAACACTTCTCGTTTTTCCGATAAATGCAGCCAGTATATTATTTCCCTCATCATAGATTGCAGCCTTTCTCGCACCTGTAAGGGCATATATATACTCCATATAGGTCTCCTTAATTTCTTCTATATAATATATGGACACATATTAACAAAAATTCCATGACAGAATATATTATTGTAAGCATATTTTGAAAGGAATAAAACTATGTCTAAATGTTGTGGCTGCAACAAGAAAATTATTAGCAATGCAATAGCAAATGGTAACAACGACAAGCATTGTGTAGATGTATGCGTTAATCCTCAATGCGGAGATCCTAAGTACCTCACAGTTCTCGCACCTGTAGTTTATGACGAAATCGGTATTAACGTATGTCGTACCATTTCACTTGACGGAATCCTTACCGATTATCCTACAACATCTTATATTGATGTTGAGGTAATAGATATCGCATATAGTACCACAGGTGAAAATCCTATATCCATTTCGCCTATCAATTCTCGTCCAAACTGTTACGAGGTAACCTTGACCAACCTCTCTGTAACCTTTGCAGTTAAGCTTTACGACTGCTGCAAGAGACTTCTCACTATAGCAACCTTGGCTGGTGTAATATATCTTCCTCCATCAACAACTGACGAGGGATATGACGAGGACACTAATCCATCATCAGTAACCTTAGACCTCTTTGCTCCATATGGAGTTGTTTATACTGACGGCAATGTAGAACTCCCTGAGCTTAATTTTATCGGTTTCTCATCAACGAACAGTTCTTTAAATCAGGGACTTAACCTTATGTCAATTCCAAAGGTTTTGGATTTTGACAGTTCAGACAACACTATAACTGTAGGTCTTACACTTATTGTAAAATCAATATATTTTTCACAATATATGCTTCCTCATAACGGAAAAGCTATCGTATCTAAGGGACAGCTCCAGACACCTGAGGAATCTGCCTGCATGGACTTCGTAAGCGGAAGCCTGCTTGACAGAAATATTAAGCCTCTTGAATTCTGCAATCCTTTGGATAACAAGGAAGCCTGCAACTCATGTGATGACTCAAATGACTGTGGCTGTCTGACACCTGACAGATAAAATTTTTTCCATTTATTACTATTTATTTTCTTAATATTCTGCATTATTAAGGTCATACTATAAATACAGTATTTACTGAATCCATAGTAAGTGCAGAAGGAGAAAACAAGGATGAAAAAATGTAAATCTATATTATTGCTCTCTTTATCATTAGTTTTGTTGTCCTTCACCCTCGTTGGATGTGGCGACAATGCTAACAACAACGATGGGAGTACTGGTACAACAACCCAGACAGAGAACAACACAGATAGCAATGCAAACAACAATACTAACAACAGAAATGATAACAACGGTGGAGACGGAATTATTAATGACGCCGAGGATGCCGTAGATGATGTTGGTGACGGTGTTGAGGATGTTGTAGATGGTGTCGGTGATGGCGTTGACGATATGCTCACCGGAGACGATAACAATAATAACAACAAGACAACAGAAAAAAGATAAATGAAAAAGGGGGTGTCTTTAAACTGACATCCCCTGTATTTTCTCCTATATTTTATATGTAAGCTAATTTATGTGTAATCAAAACTACTTATATATTATTTATCTTTTACAATAAATGCCTCGTCAATTTTGTTAAGCATCTTATCATACTGGTCATACATTTTCTGTACACTGTTTTCAAGCAGATAGTAATGCATGATATAAGGTATCAGCAATACCAAAAATGCAACCGTAAGTGCAAGTATTATCATCTGTCCACTATAGTTTAAGTATATAATGCTCATAACCGTACAC
>CAVELH010000033.1:0-17132 GCA_963616385.1 bacterium
GTTAATATTTCATTGTAAAAGCTTCTGCTATTCTCCATATCCCATTCTCCTTCTTATACTACCAACACTCTCTATAAGTCTGTCTATATCATCAGAGGTGTTATAGAAGTATATACTTGCTCTTGTAGTCGAAGGCACTCCAAGATGCTTCATCAATGGTTCAGCACAGTGATGTCCGGCACGCACAGCAATATTGTCCGCGTCCAATATACTACTAACATCATGCGGATGAACTCCGTCTATGGTAAAGCTTATTATTCCCATATGCTCGTCCGGATTATCCGCACCCTGTATATTAATATGAGGTATACTGGTTAATCCCTCATATGCCTGCTTTACAAGTGTTTTTTCTATATTCTGTATTGTATCATAACCTATGGACGAGATATATTCAATAGCAGCCTTAAGCGCCCATGCACCTGCCGCATTTACTGTACCAGCCTCAAATTTATGTGGAAGCTCGGCATAGACTACTCTGTCCCTTGTAACTGACTGTATCATCTCTCCACCACTTAAAAATGGCGGCATATCACTTAGAAGCTCTTTTCTTCCATATAGCACACCTATTCCAAATGGTGCAAGAAGCTTATGTCCCGAAAATGCGAGGAAATCCACACCAAGCTTCTTGACATCAATAGCCATATGTGGGGCACTCTGTGCAGCATCAAGCACAACTACAGCTCCACATTTTTGGGCACGGCTTACTATTTTGTCCACAGGCGTCTTTATGCCAAGAACATTAGATACCTGTGTTATAGCGACAAGTCTGGTACGCTCTGAAAATACCTCATCCATATCCTCATCTGTTATATGTCCTTTTGAATCGCAGAGCAGATACTTTACCGTTGCTCCGGTTTTCTCAGCTACCATTCTCCACGGCAACTGATTGCTGTGGTGCTCCATTATGCTGATAACTATTTCATCACCCTCATGGATATGTGTAAGTCCATAGCTGTAAGCCACAAGATTAAGGCTCTCTGTCGCATTTCTGGTGAATATTATCTCTTTTTCAGAGGCAGCATTTATGAATTTTCTCACGGTTTCTCTCGACTGCTCATAACAATCCGTAGCATTCATCCCAAGCTCATAGAGCCCTCTTAGCGGATTGGCATTGTACTTCTGATAAAATTCCGTCTCAGCCTCAATAACAGAATATGGTCTCTGAGCTGTTGCTGCACTGTCAAGATAAACAAGAGGATTATCTCTTAACAGTGGAAAATCATCCTTATAATTCTTCTCCATATCCTGTAGCCTCCTCAATATATTCACAGACCTGTCTGCTTAGCTCCTCATCACCGATTTGACCTGCCAATGCTTCTATCCTTGCTCTCGATATAAGATTGCTTGCATCCTCTTCATTTATTCCTCTGCTCGCCATATAAAACAGTATATCGTCATCAAGTCTTCCTATAGTTGCCCCGTGATTACCCTCAACGTCCTCCTCTGCACAGAGTATAAGCGGAACAGTCTGGTTTATCACGTCATCTCCAAGTATAAGAACATCCTCAGCCTCGTCACCCTTAGAGCCTGATGCTCCGAGCTTGAAATCTATAGTTCCTCTGTATAGCTTATGGGTATTATCCTTTAATACTCCGCTGGCATTCATACGGCTTTCAGTTTTCTTTCCATAATGGTCTGCTATATAATTCATGTCCAAGGTCTGTCCGTTATCACAGTAATATCCTGTGTCTACATCAAGCCTGCTCTTATCACCCTTTAGTGTAGTCTTTAAACCTGTCCATGTGTTTTTACCGCCTAAAAACAGCTGCAACACACTAACATTTGCATTGTCCTCGCAATAAGCTCCGATGTCATTTACAAGCTCCATATTCCCACCGAGGAGATTAACCTGAACAAGTCTTATATTTGCACCCTTAGATGCCTTAATTTTTGTTCTAAGCGCAAGCTTTCCTTCTGCCTTTGCTGACGACTTAAGTCCCATCCAGACTGTAAGTGTCTCATTTTCTCCAGCGAACAATTTAATGTCCCGATAGGCATCACCAGAAGTCTCACAATCAAATATTATTTTCTCCTCACCGATATTCTCAGATGATATACATATTGCATCAGTATCTTTATCTATAAAACCGCAAACGTCCTCACCCATACCGGTTGGAATAGAATCCATGCTATTCCATAATTCCGAATCAGTCTTACCCGCCTTATGCAAATTTCCCTCATTCTCCGCTGTTATCCTTCTAAAGCCTTCTGACAAAACATCCGGGATAACTGTTTGATTAACACCCAGACTATTCCATGTCAATGCCGGAAGTCTATTAACCGTTAAATCTATATTCTGTCCCATGATATTCTCCTCACTAACCAATACTACCCTTCATCTCTAACTGAATCAGGTTATTCATCTCAACTGCATACTCCAAAGGAAGCTCCTTAGATACATTATCTGCAAAGCCACTTACAATCATAGCTCTCGCATCCTCCTCACTAAGACCTCTTGACATAAGATAAAATACAGCCTCGTCACTTATTCTTCCAATCTTAGCCTCATGTCCTATGTCAGCGTCCTTTGTCCTTATATCCATAGCCGGTACTGTATCTGACCGTGATATGGAATCAAGCATAAGAGACTGGCATGATACCGCTGACTTTGCCTCCTTTGCCGGCTTCTCAACTACAACAGAGCTCCTAAATGTGCTTATTCCTCCATCCTTTGATATTGACCTTGTATTTATGAAGGACGAAGTATTTTCTCCAACGTGTACAACCTTCGCACCTGTATCTAAGTTCTGTCCCTTACCTGCAAATGTTATTCCCGTGAACTCCATCCTTGAATTATTTCCCTTAAGAATAGTCATAGGATAAAGATATGAGACGTGCGAGCCAAATGAGCCTGACACCCATTCCATATGACCGCCCTCCTCAACTAAGGCTCTCTTAGTATTAAGGTTGTACATATTCTTTGACCAGTTCTCAATAGTTGAATATCTAAGTCTGGCATTTTTCTTAACGTATAATTCCACACATCCCGCATGGAGGTTTGCAACATTATACTTCGGTGCTGAGCAGCCCTCTATAAAATGCAAATCTGCACCCTCGTCAACTATAATAAGGGTATGCTCAAACTGACCTGCTCCCGGAGCATTAAGTCTGAAATACGACTGCAATGGTATCTCAACTGAAACTCCCGGTGGAACATATACAAATGAGCCTCCTGACCAGACTGCACCGTGAAGTGCCGCAAATTTATGCTCTGAAGGTCTTACAAGCTTCATAAAATATTTCTTAACCATGTCCGCATACTCGCCCTTAAGAGCACTCTCCATATCGGTGTATACCACACCCATTCTGGAAACCTCCTCACGGACATTATGGTACACAAGCTCAGAATCATACTGTGCTCCAACTCCTGCTAAGGATTTTCTCTCAGCCTGAGGGATTCCCAATCTCTCAAAGGTTTCCTTTATGTCCTTAGGCACATCTGACCATTTGGCAGACATCTTAGTGTTCGGTCTGACGTAGGTTGCTATATGCTCCATATCCAATCCATCTATAGAAGGTCCCCAATTAGGTACTTTTAACTGATTATATATCTGCAATGACTGTAACCTGAAAAGCTCCATCCATGACGGATCATTTTTTTCCTTTGATATCTTCTCTACAATAGATGCGTCAAGACCTTCACTTATACGGTACGCATCCTTTTCATCATCCTTTATGTCATAGACACTCCTGTCTACGTCCTCAACGTATGTCTTTTCCTTCATAGAAAGCCTTACCTCCCTGCTCCTGACTCATCTGCGATAAGGTCAAGGTACTTCTCAAAGCCATGCTCATTTATCTCATCTATAAGTGTTGCATCACCAGTCTTAACTATATGTCCGTCAACCATAACATGTGTGTAGTCAACCTTAAGAGCCTCTAATATTCTGGTGCTGTGAGTGATTATAAGAAGTGCTCCATCCTGATTCTTCTGATATTCCTCAACGCCCTTAGATACTGTTCTTACAGCGTCAACATCAAGTCCTGAATCTGTCTCATCAAGTATGGCAAGCTTAGGCTTGAGCATTAACATCTGCAATATCTCAGCCTTCTTCTTCTCACCTCCCGAAAATCCCACATTCAAATCACGCTCAGCATATGACTTATCCATCTGCAAGAGCTCCATAGCCTGCTCTAATTCCTTCTTGAAATCCCACAGTCTTATACGATTTCCACGATGCTTTTCCAAGGCATTCCTTATAAATGAACTAAGAGAAAGTCCCGGTACTTCAAGAGGGCTCTGAAATGATAAGAATATTCCATCCTTAGCACGCTTGTCAGGTGCATCATCATTTATGCATTTGCCTCCAAACATAATTTTGCCGTCGGTGACATCATATCTTGGATTTCCCATAAGTGCAAAGCCAAGCGTTGACTTACCCGCACCATTAGGTCCCATCAGTACATGAGTCTCCCCCTTACCTATTTTGAGATTAATGTCGTGCAGAATCTCTTTATCCTCCACACTGACTGAGATTCCATCCACATCAAGAAGCTTATCTGCCATTTATATATCACACCTTTCTATGTTTATTCATTTTATATAACCCACCTTTTTAATAGGTTATATCAAATATAGTATTTTCAACCCACTTTGTCAATGGGTTGGTATTGCATTTTTGTATTTTAGTGTTTATACTTAGGCTAATGGTAATTATTCAGTTACCTTATATCATTTATGGGAGGACTATATATGTTAATATCGAGCAAAGGACGCTACACATTGTATGTACTTATAGACCTCGCCAAGCACGAAGCTGACGGTTATGTACCACTTAAAGAAATTGCCGAAAGACAGAATATATCAAAAAAATACATGGAAAATATCCTTAAATCACTTGTTGATAAAAAGCTCTTAGTCGGTGTAAAGGGTAAAGGCGGCGGATATAAACTTACAAGACCTGCCGACAAATACTCACTCGGAGAAATTCTCCGTCTTGCTGAGGGTGATATATCATCAGTTAGCTGCACAGCCAAATCACACGAGGACTGTGAGCGAATAAGCTCCTGCCCTACACACCCGGTATGGCAAAAGCTTGATACACTTATAAATGATTATCTTGACAGTGTCACCCTACAGGATTTGTTGTAGAATTTATTAACATGATACAATTTTTGCTTAGCCATATTTCTAAATACAAACACACCACCGAAATGTTTTCTACCTCAGGCATAAATTATATATTCAATAATCAGTTACATAAAAATAGAGCTGATGCACTAAGAATTTTCATAATGCATCAGCTCCATTTTTTATCTTGCCAATATCTCCTTAAGGATTCTATTTACTTCTCCGGGATCTGCTTTTCCCTTCATAGCTTTCATAGTCTGTCCTACAAGGAAACCTATTGCTTTTTCCTTACCACTCTTGTAATCCTCTACGGATTTTGGATTAGCGGCTACTATCTCTTCAATAGTCTTTGTCAACGCACCCTCGTCATTAACTGTCTTGAGTCCATTTTCTTCAACATACTTGACAGGATCTATATCGTCTGCAAACACCTTTTCAAAAACTTCCTTAGCCACAGTTCCATTTATCACCTTATCATCAACCATCTTGATAATAGCTGCAAGGTTCTTAGCTGAGAAGCTAAGCTCATCCGCATCCATTCCGGCTTCCTTCATAAGTCTCATAGTCTCAACCATAAGCCAGTTAGATACCTTCTTAGGTGCAGCGCCAAGCGATATAGCCTCCTCGAATATATCTGCAAGCTTCTTAGAGTTAGTGATGATATCTATATCATAATCAGGGATGTCATACTCCTCTTTGTATCTGATACGCTTCTCATCTCTGAGCTCTGGCTGTCTATTTCTAATCTCTTCAAGCCACTCATCACTTATTATTATTGGAACAAGGTCAGGATCAGGAAAATATCTGTAATCCTGTGCATCCTCTTTAGAACGCATGGCATATGAATATTCCTTAGTATCATCCCATCGTCTTGTTTCCTGTATAACCTTCTCGCCTGACTCTATTAAGTCTATCTGTCTCTCTCTCTCATTTTCTATTGCTCTGGCTATTGCTTTGAAGGAATTTAAGTTCTTCATCTCTGTTCTTGTACCAAATTCCTCTGCACCAACCTCACGAACTGAGAGATTCACATCAGCACGCATTGAGCCCTCATTTAACTTACAATCTGATGCGCCAAGATACTGAATTATCAGTCTTAATTTTTCCAAATAAGCTATAACTTCCTCAGCAGAACGCATATCCGGCTCTGATACTATCTCTATAAGAGGAACTCCTGAACGGTTATAGTCTACAAGTGAGCTATCAGTATATGGATCGTGTACAAGCTTACCTGCATCCTCCTCCATATGAATCTCATGTATTCTGACATATTTCTTCCTGCCATCTACCTCTATCTCAACCTTACCATCACGACATATAGGATAGTAGAGCTGTGATATCTGATAGTTCTGTGGGTTATCAGGATAGAAGTAGTTCTTTCTGTCAAACTTACAATTCTGTGTTATCTTGCAGTTAGTCGCAAGTCCAACAGCCATTGCCTTTTCAACTACGCCCTTGTTTAATACAGGAAGTGAGCCCGGCATACCTGTACATACAGGACATGTATGTGTGTTAGGAGCTCCACCAAACTCTGTGGAACATCCACAGAATATCTTGGTCTTTGTTGCAAGCTCAACGTGAACCTCAAGTCCGATAACAGATTCAAATGTTTTACTCATTCTTAAAGTCCCCCTTCCACTGTTTCAAGTGCATCCGGTCTCTTATAACTCTTTGTACACTCAAATGCATATGCTGCACGAATAATTGATTTCTCATCAAATGTCTGTCCAAGCAGCTGCAAGCCTATTGGAAGTCCATTCTTATCATATCCACAAGGAAGTGATATTCCAGGAAGTCCCGCAAGGTTTACTGATACTGTATATATATCACCAAGATACATCTTGATTGGATCGCTTAGTGACTCTCCAACCTTAAGTGCTGTCGTTGGAGCTACCGGTCCTAGTATTACATCATACTTTGCAAATGCCTCATCAAAAGCCTTTTTAATTAATGCCTTTGTCTTAAGTGCCTTTACATAATATGCATCATAATATCCTGAGCTGAGTACAAATGAACCAAGCATTATTCTACGCTTTACCTCTGCACCAAAGCCCTCTGAACGTGTCTTTTTGTACATATTGTGTAAATCTGTATAGCTCTCTGTTCTGTATCCGTATTTAACACCATCAAATCTCTCAAGGTTAGATGAAGCCTCCGCTGAAGCAATTACATAGTAAGCCGGTATTGCATATTCAACCATTCCAAGGTCAAACTCCTCAACTATTGCTCCCTTCTCGCGAAGAGCATCTGCGGCTGCAAGGACATGCTGCTTAACCTCCTCGTCAATTCCCTCTGCGAAATAATCTCTAGGTATACCTATCTTCATTCCCTTGACGTCGTCTACCAACGCACTTGTGAAATCAGAAGCGGCATCCTTATATGAGGTTGAATCCTTATCATCATGCTTACAGATTACCTCAAGTATTGTTGCGCAGTCTGTAACATCCTTGGCAAGTGGTCCTATCTGGTCTAATGATGAACCATATGCTATAAGTCCATATCTTGATACCCTTCCGTATGTCGGCTTTATTCCTGTAACACCGCAGAATGATGCAGGCTGTCTTATAGAACCACCTGTATCTGAGCCAAGTGCATAAGGAACCTCCTCAGCAGCAACCGCTGCCGCTGAACCACCTGATGAACCACCCGGAACTCTGTCTGTATCCCACGGATTCTTGGTTATACCATAGTAAGAGGTCTCTGTTGTACTTCCCATGGCGAACTCATCCATATTTGTCTTACCTATTATAACCGCACCTGCTTCCTTAAGAAGCTTTACTGCCTCAGCGGTATATGTTGGTACAAAATTAGATAATATCTTAGATGAACAGGTTGTAAGCATTCCATCTATACACATATTATCCTTTATAGCTACAGGTACACCAGCAAGTGGTCCTGTGAGCTCTCCGGCATCAATCTTTGCCTGTACCTCATTTGCCTGTGCAATCGCGCCCTCACGGTCAACTGTCACAAAACAATTATAAGTCTTGTCAAGCTTCTCGATTCTGTCAAGGCAGGCATTGGTAGCGTCAAGCACACTAATCTCTCCAGCCTTAATCTTCTTTCCCAGCTCAACCGCTGTCATTTTCAATATATCACTCACGTAAGCTCACCTCCTAATCAAAGGTCTTTGGAACCTTGTAGCAGCCATCCTTTTCTTCAGGTGCATTTGCCAAAAGGTTGTCTCTGTCACAGCCATTTGTAACCACATCCTCACGGAACACATTGCTTACCGGAAATGCATGGCTCATGGCTTCTACATTATCTGTATCAAGTTCATTTAATTTGCCTACATAATCAAGCATGTTAGACATATCCTTCTTAGCCTGCTCCTTCTCACTGTCAGACAGCTCAAGCTTTGCAAGTATGCCAACATAATCTATCGTTTCGTCTGTGATTGTCATATTACTCCTCCTATCATGACTGCCAAACTACTTACTGACGTACCTTGATGTGAACCTCACGAAGCTGCTGCTCTGTTACCTCGTTTGGCGCACCACACATCAAATCCTGTGCTGTTCCACTCATAGGGAATGGGATAACCTCACGGATATTCTCCTCATTGCGAAGCAACATAATCATACGGTCAACTCCAGGAGCCATACCAGCGTGTGGTGGTGCTCCAAACTGGAATGCACTGTACAATGCTCCGAATTTTGCCTCAAGTACTTCCTTATCATATCCGGCTATCTCAAATGCCTTCTCCATTATCTGCATATCATGGTTTCGGACTGCTCCTGATGAAAGCTCAACACCATTACATACAATATCATACTGGTATGCAAGTATATCAAGTGGATCCATTGTGTTAAGTGCCTCAAGACCACCCTGTGGCATTGAGAATGGATTATGTGTAAAGCCTATCTTCTTCTCCTCGGTGTTGTACTCAAACATAGGGAAGTCATTTATATAGCAGAAGCGATATGCATTTTTCTCAAGCAGGTCAAGACGATTACCAAGCTCTGTACGAATCTGTCCTGCAAAGAGAGATGCCTGCTTCTCTGTATCTGCAATAAAGAATATTGTGTCAAGCTCCTTAAGACCTGCTAAATCCTTGAGTTCCTGCTTCATATCATCTGGAATAAACTTATCGATTGGTCCCTTATAAGAACCATCCTCTAATACCTCAAGATATCCAAGTCCACCCATACCTATTGACTGTGCAAACTTAAGCATCTTCTCGTGCTGTCCCTTTGAAAGTTTCTTTGGCACTGCTATTGCACGAACTGTCTTGCCATGGAATGGTGCAAATGTACATCTCTGGAAGAACTCTGTCACATCAATAATACGAAGCGGATTACGAAGGTCAGGCTTATCTGTACCATATGTGAGCATTGCCTCCTTGTAGCTTATGATTGGATATGGAGCCTCTGTTACTGCAAAGCCCTTTGGTGCAAACTCCTTAAATGCTGCTGTGAGAACTTCCTCTCCTACCTTGAATACATCCTCCTGTGTTGCAAAGCTCATCTCAAAATCAAGCTGATAGAACTCTCCCGGTGAACGGTCTGCTCTTGCATCCTCATCTCTGAAGCAAGGTGCTATCTGGAAATATTTGTCAAAGCCTGATACCATAAGCAGCTGCTTGTACTGCTGTGGTGCCTGTGGAAGGGCATAGAACTTACCCTTGTACTTTCTTGATGGAACGATGTAATCTCTTGCTCCTTCTGGTGATGAAGCACAAAGTATAGGTGTCTGAATCTCAAGGAAGCCCATGTCTGTCATCTTCTGTCTGAGGAAGCTTATTACCTTGGAACGGAATATCATGTTATCCTTTACCTTACGATTTCTTAAGTCTAAATATCTATACTTAAGACGTACATCCTCACGAACCTCCTTTGATGTTGTAACCTCAAATGGAAGCTGCTTGTACACCTTTCCTAATATATCTACCTCATGTGCCTCAAGCTCTATAGTTCCTGTAGGAATCTTAGGATTGTATGTCTCCTCATCACGATGCTGTACTAATCCTGATACGGAAATGCACTCCTCTCTTGTAATTCCGTCAAGTAAGCTTGTATCACGCATAACGACCTGCATAACACCATACATATCTCTAAGGTCAATAAATGATACGCCGCCATGGTCTCGGATGTTCTCAACCCATCCTGCTATTCTTATTTCTTTGCCTACGAGCTCTTCGCTAATGTGCTCCATAGTCATGTCTCTGTAAATGTTTGATTCCACTATCTTTCTCTCCTTTTTTATATTCTTAATCACATGATTTCTACCTGATTTTAAACAAAAAAATCCCGAGGCAAATCATGCCTCGGGACGAATGTCATAATTATTATACATCCGCGGTACCACCCGCATTGAAGCTTAAATTAAGCTTCCTCTCTTATTCGTAACGTGAATTGTACGGATATATCTAGACCTCTTAGATAATATCATGTAGGCTTCAATATATCAGCTCCGGTAGTGTTATGCTCTGCATGGTGTCATGTTATGGCTCTCAGTCGGTGACCATATTCCCTGTCATGTCCTGTTGCAGGCACTCTCCATCAATGCCTTTCTTCTATAAATCTGAACACATTATATGATAATTATACACAAATGTAAAGAATTTGTGTAATTTTTTGCTATTAAATTATTGTTTTCTCCAAAACCGCATCCACATATTCCGCAGAAACACCAACTAGCTCGACTATCTCTTCCCGCGACTTACCACAGTCGTAATATGCCACGATTTTACCGATAATATTTCCCTCCTCACGTCCTTGTTCTATTCCTTGTTTTAATCCCTCTTCACGTCCCTGCTCTAATCCTTCTTCACGTCCTATATCCATCATCGTTCTCTCATGGAGCTTCTCATCATATTCATATATACTCATAGCGACAACCTCCGCTTTATTTCTTAGAAGAAATTCCCTCACTGCTTGTATTGTTGTGTGAATTTAAGCATTGAAGTTCATGGTCTCTAAGAATCCAAGACATGGTAAGAATGTACCACTTAATATAGAATTGAATTTTAATGCTTGGCATTATACTAACACATTTAATTGATTATTGCAATATATCATATACATATTATATTAATTAAATGTTTTCCCTGCCCTCTACCTTCTCCTCCTGATTCCATATAACACATAGGCAAACAGCATAAAAAATGCCTTAACACTGCCATATCCTGCATAGCAGTATGTGTGATATGTCATCCTTGCCGCCTTAAGCTTGTTTCTGGACTTGCCATTAGGAGATAGACGGTACAACAGATATGGCTCATCTATTCCGATTACATATGGAACATCAGCTAAAAGTCTCAGCCATGTAAGGTAATCCTCATGGCTGTCTCTTGCATGCTCCATAGGGTATTTCTTTGCCGCCTCTCTTGTGATAAGGACAGACGAACAGTTGATATAATTAGTGTTCTTAAGCATTTT
The DNA here is from genome assembly GCA_963616385.1 of bacterium. Classification (GTDB taxonomy): domain Bacteria; phylum Bacillota; class Clostridia; order Lachnospirales; family Lachnospiraceae; genus Coprococcus_C. Next base: position 11,452 of record CAVELH010000033.1, read on the forward strand.
TAATGTGATTTTCTGTGGTGTATGCATTATCTGTTCTGTCATATCACCGTCAGCAGTCATCATTCTTCTTGCGGTATTACAAAGGCAGGCTCCCGTTTTCTCAAGTGCATTTAGCTGGCATATGAGCTTGCCCTCCTCCCATATATCATCCGCGTCAAGATATGCTATGTAATTTCCACATGCGAGCTCCACACCAAGATTTCTTGTATCTGCAACTCCAAGATTTCTGTCATTTCTATATATCCTGACTGATATATCTCCGAACATTCCGTAAGAACCGGTTATGTTTCTGCTATATATTAACCTCGCTGTCTCTCCATTATAAGAGCCTGACTTATCAGCCTTATCCAGATTATCATCACCAGACAACTCATCAAGATAAGAAATGAGATGCTCTATACACCCATCTGTAGATGCATCATCTACAACTACTATCTCTTTATCAACATCCTGTGTGATTGCACTCTTTACAGCAGCAACCACATATTCACCAGAATTATATACCGGTATAACAACTGATATCATACAAACCGCCTACTCTATCTGCGATGCTTATCCATCGCCTCACCAAATACAAGCTTCTCTATCCTCTCAGTTACATGTCCGTCACATGATGACATAAACTTGTTTCTGAAATCTATAACCTTCTGCTTGTCAAATCTCTCATCTATATGCTCTATATAATCAACTATCTGAACTGTACTGTCAAATATTGGTCCAGGAACAAAATCTTTGTAATCGTAGTAGAAGCCTCTCCAGTCAAAATAATTATCTAAATCATAAGCTAAGAATATCATAGGCTTCGTAAACAACGAATACTCAAACACAAGTGATGAATAGTCTGAAATACACACATCACTCACACAGAGCAAATCTTCTATAGTCATGTCATCTGTCATATCAAACATAAACTTCTGATATTTTTCAGGTATAACCGGTCTCTTTTTTACAAATGGATGGTGCTTGGTGATTACAACATAATCCTTTCCAAGCTTCTTATACAGCATAGGTATATCCAGCACATTAGGAGTTTTGGCACTTGCAACTCTTCCACGGAAGGTAGGTGCATAAAGTATAACCTTCTTTCCCTTCGCATAAGGGCATTTCTCATATAATGTAGTTTTAGCCTTATCTATGAATTTATCATCAAAAAATACATCTGTTCTTGATATACCAACAGGCGTTACAACACCACTACCCGGCTTGACAGACATTGCCTCCTCATAAGCCCATACTATCTCAGGCGAGCTTACTGTTACATAAGTATAATTCTTATGATACGGATACTTCATAAGAGTTTTTCTGTCATCTCCAAATATTAAGTCTGCTGTGCTCATACCAAATTTCTTAAACGCACCACAGGCATGCCAGAGCTGTGTTAAAACTGTCTCCTTTCTCATAGGAAGGCAGCTTGTTACGTCTGACGATTCATTTAAGAATATATACTTTGCATCCGCGATATCCTTAACCATGGCACGACAAAGCTTCATATATTCTAATTTACGGACGAAGCTCATTCTCAGGAAATGGGTGTGTATCTCATAGTTATAGTTATCATTAAGGTCATTATATAAAAGCTCAAAGCTGTCACTAATCTTCGGCATACGAACCTCTATAAAAACAACCTTATTCTCATTTACAGGTTTTCTTGCATACTTTCTGTAAATAGAAGGGTACATTACCTTCAATGTATAAAATCTGTAAAACTTAACAATCGGCTTTCTGATTCTCTTCCATATAGCTTTTCGTATCTTCTTAATTATCATTTTATCCTCCCTGTTACTCAGCAAAAAATGTGTCCTTTATTCTGGCAGTAGCCTGTCCATCACACATATTCATATATTTGTCTCTGTATGTCTTACGCAAATGTGCCATCTTGTCTGTATCAAGCACTCCATTCAGCGTGCTCTTCAATTCCTCTAACATAAATACATCCATCTGTTTACGCTTTTTATCCTGCCTGTTTCCCTTTATTACAAAGCCTGGCAGTTCATCGTAATCGAGATAAAACCCTCTTCCCTGTATATACCCTCTGTAATCAGGTGCAAAGAATATTATTGGCTTATCTATAAGCAAAAATTCAAAGAAAACTGATGAATAATCGGTTATAAGAACGTCTGCACAAAGCATAAGCTCATCTGTTGTCATATTCACATCATCCGTCTTATTGTCATGCTGCAAATGCGGATGAACACTCTTTACTATATATATATTATCACCAAGCTCCTTGTCAGCCTGCAAGAAATCTATATAATCCTCACCGCATACCTCAGCCTCGCCCGCATTTCCACGGAAGGTCGGAGCCCACAGGACAACCTTCTTACCCGCAGCATCAGGATAGGCATATCTGAATTTGCTTTTGCACGCCTCTATATAATCAGCATCAAATAATCTGTCTGTATGACTTACTCCTATGTCACAAACCACGCCCGCCTTTGCATGCATTGCAGATGTAAAATGCTTCACACACTCCAGACCGCTTACCGTTACCATATCATAATTCTTATAGACATTTCCATGGTAGAATGATGGAATATCATCCTGAGCATCAAACCCAAATTTCTTGAAGGCACCACAGCCATGCCATAGCTGTATGACCTTTGTACTTTTCTTCTTACGGCATGATGCTACAGGAAGAAAGTTGTCACATATGACAACATACGCTGCCTGCGAATACAGCTTCATAAATGAAGTCATTTTCTTAAAGCCCTGCATTGCAGAAAGTGTACTGACATCAAAAAAGTAATCAACAACTCTGTACTGCTCCTGCTCTATAAGCTTATGCAGCTGCTCCATATGAGGTGGACAAAAATCATGATGAGCATCAGCAAACACCACTAAACGCTCATCTGTTTTTCTCCATCTGTTTATAAAATATATAAACGGAAATATTATATGTTGAGATAACATCTTGAATAATTGTTTTACCCTAAATTTCATCTATGGCTCAACCCCTTACTTGACCATTTCCTGATAAATCGGTGCAATTTCATCTATACTGCCATAATTGAGCAATCTTCCATGCTCAAGAATCATAGCCTTATTACAGATTCTCTTAACCTGCTCCAAATTATGAGATACAAACAGCACTGTAACACCCGTGTCCATCATATCTATAATCTTCTTCTCGCTCTTCTTTCTGAACTTGGCATCTCCCACAGATAACACCTCATCAAGAATAAGTATGTCAGGCTTTACAACTGTTGCTATTGAAAATCCAAGTCTCGCCTTCATACCTGAAGAATAATTCTTAAGCGGAACATCAATAAACTTCTGTAACTCGGAGAACTCCACTATCTCGTCAAATTTCTCCTGCATAAATGCTCTTGAATGTCCAAGAACTGCTCCATACAGGAATATATTTTCAGCTCCGGTATACTGCTTGTCAAAGCCTGCTCCAAGCTCTATCATAGGTGCGAGAACTCCATGCTTGGTAACTGTACCCTCAGTTGGACGAAATACCCCTGCGATTACCTTCATGAGTGTTGATTTACCGGCACCGTTAAGTCCAAGTATGCCAACTCTGTCACCCTTTTCAACTGTAAAGCTTATATCCTTTAATGCCCAGAACTCATTAAACACCAGCTCACGCTTCACAAACTTGATGAAGTATTCCTTAACACTATCAACTTTTTCCTTGCTAAGATTAAAACGCATTCCTACGTTATCTAATTTAATAACCTCTTCCACGTTATCCTCCGCCTACAATTAAATATACAGGATAAATTTATCTTCATTCCTGTTAAACACAATACTTCCAAATATTATACACACAACTGCAACCGTAAATGAATAAATAAGCATATGCACACTCATCTGCTTTCCAAATATACAATTTCTAAAATTAGTTATAATACAAAACAGTGGATTAAATTTAAGTATCCAGCTTACATTACTTTTAAGTATCTTACCAGGATAATAGAATATCGCACAGGTATACATTACGAGCATAAGCAAAACATTCCACAGATACTCCATATCCCTGAAAAATACTCCTACTGTGGCAAGTATCATACCAACACCAATGGACAGTAAAAACAGATTAATGAGTGGAACTATTGCAAGCAGCACTCTCGGTGTAGGCCAAACTCTTAGAACCATTGATACAAGTGCAAGTACAACAAGCGATATCAAAAATAGTATATAGTTAAATACTATTCCGGACAACGGATACAGATACTTCGGTACATATACCTTTTTAATCATACCCTCATTCTGTCTTATTGACTTAAGCGCTGTAGTCGTAGACTGTGAGAACAATGTATATATAAGTCGTCCCGACAAAATATAGACCGGGAACTCTCTTCCATGATGTCCAAGCAATGTACCAAATACTATCGTGAGCACTATCATTGTGAGCAAAGGCTCAACCATAGACCATACAACGCCAAGATAGGAACGTCTGTATTTCAGCTTGATTCCCTTTCTTACCAGCTCAACAAACAGATTACTGTACTGTTTAAATTCCTTTATCTTTGCACCCATTACATAACCTCTCGCAAAATCTCTATTGTATGATGTAATCCGTCAGTCATATCATACATAGATGTCCATCCCAAAGCCTTAAGCTTAGTGGTGTCAAGAACCGCCTTGGTAGCCTTGGAATATCCTGCTGCCTCAACAGCGTCAGGAAGCTCAAAAACGACCTTCTTATCAGCATAATCGGCTATAACCTTAGCTATATCTCTTAATAATACATCTGACTCCTTAGATACAATATTATATGCACAGCCCTGCTCTCCATCAAGCATAATCTTAACTATCGCTGTCACAGCATCGGCAACATAGCTATATGAGAATAGCTGGGTACCCTCACTCTTTAATACAATATCCTCACGCTTTACTCCCTTAAGTATAAACTGCGACAATGCCTTTGTGTCTGAAAGAAGCATTGAAGGTCCGTATACACGGGATAATCTAGGGATAATAACAGGTAATCCCTCCTGCTTCTCATATGCCCTGCACAAGGCTTCACCTGTACGCTTACTCTCAGGATATCCCGCACGAAGTGTATTGCAATCTATATATCCGAGGTAATCCTCCGAAAATGCATCTACATCTCCTCTGTTTTCTCCATATATCTCAACAGATGATAAAAATACAAATCTCTCACAGTTCTTTTTTGCAGCAAGAGCCAGCATATTATTAGTACCTATTACATTGGCAGATATTGTACCTATAGGATCGCTCGCATACGCAACAGGATGTGTGTTGCTCGCTGCATGTATCATATATGATATGTCAATATCTGACCATACCGCGTCATCCGCCGGTACATTTATATCCCAGCACACTGCATGAAACAGCTTATCACCTATATATGGAGCGAAGCGGGTGCTTATCTTCGCCTCGCTTCTTCCTATTACATATATATCTGTATTCTGGTTATAGTTTGCATTTCTATACATAATTGTGTCAACAAGAAAGCTTCCTATCATTCCTGTTCCACCAGATATCACAACAGACTTACCTGATAGCTTATCCCAGTCAACCGTATAATCTGCTGTCTTTTTTATATCCTCCATATATAACTTACTGTCATATAACTTCATATTACTTACCTCTTACTTTAACCATTTATCCTTCTCTGCTGTAAGATAACCCTTGAATATCTCAAGGTCATCCTTGGTTGTGAGCTTAAGATTCTTGTCAGAGCCCTTTGCAAAGTAAAGTCTCTCACC
>CAVELH010000034.1:0-16993 GCA_963616385.1 bacterium
AAAACGAGACGACCGAAGTCGCCTCGTAAAAGTCTAACTTTGAGGGGTCACCTCATACTTAATATAAGTAATGTCTTTATTATAGCTTTATTGGTGGATGTCAGGCATGGAAGAAGCAAAAACCACATAGCAACTACAGAGATAGTGGCTATTATTGACCATGACAGAGAATCTGATGTGCAGAAATCACATATCAGGCAGGTGAAAATAGCTATTAATGACGCAATAGATATAGTAACAAGAAGCATACGCTTAAATTTTACTGGGTGAAAAGTCTTTTTTGTGGCTGGAGCCTTGCTTTTCTCAGTCATATTTTCTCTGATTAGGTAATCGGCAGATACACCGAAAATATCGCATAGCTGTGCTATGAAACTCAGGTCGGGCTCGGATTGGTCCAATTCCCATTTAGATATAGTTTGTCTTGTGACCGCAATCTTTTCTGCAAGGGCTTCCTGAGAGAGACCATTTTCTTTTCTTAGCTTTTGGATTTTATTTCCAAGTGTCATAGGGCTTACCTCCTGATGGTTTGATAACAAAATCCTATCAAATAAGCCGATTTTTGTCCAGCAACGCATGATAGAACCGCCGCAATGATACATTGCAGGCAAGTAAATAAGCCAATTATCACATGTTTTTATAGGCAGTTCCCCATTCGACCATAGAATCAAGAATAGATTAAATATTACTCCTTTGCAAAACACTGTTGAAAGAATACAAAAAAGTATTTATAATGGACACGAATAAAATCCATTGCTTATTATTTTGGAAAAAAGGTGATTTACATTGGCAAAGGAACTTACAAATCAGAAAATGGATATGCTTCATGGCTCTATCTGGAATAAAATTATACAGTACGCGATTCCTGTCGCTGCAACGGGAATACTTGAGCAGTTATTTAATGCTTCGGATATTGCGATTGTAGGTAATTTTACAGGAAGTGCAAAGACGGTTTCGGTAGCTGCTGTTGGTGCGAACAGTCCTATTGTTGGTCTGCTGCTTAACTTTTTTATCGGAATTGCACTTGGAGCTAATGTTGTTATCGCAAATGCGATAGGTAAAAATGATGAAAATACAATACACAAGGCTGTACATACATCTGTGATTATGGCTGTTGCAGGCGGCCTGCTTGTTACTGTATTTGGGGAGATGTTTATCGGTAATCTGTTACAGATATTAAATGTGCCGGATGATGTATTTCCGTATGCATTGTTGTACATAAGAATATATCTGCTCGGTATGCCGGTAATACTTCTCTATAATTTTGAGGCGGCAATTTTCAGGAGTATAGGTGAGACGAAAACACCGCTTAAGGCTTTGGCTATTGCTGGTGTTTTAAATGTTATACTTAATCTGTTCTTTGTTATTGTATTGAAAATGACCGTAAATGGAGTAGCTATCGCAACAGTTATATCTAACTTTGTAAGCTCAGCCCTGCTCTTGGTAAAGCTTGTAAAAACTGACAGTGAGATTCGTATAAGAAGGCAGGAGTTAGCTTTTGATACGGAAGCATTTAAAAAGATTATAAGAATTGGGTTACCCGCAGGAATACAGACTGCGGTATTTTCTGTTGCCAATATTGTTATACAATCTGCGATAAACAGTCTGGGAACGATAGTTATAGCGGCATCAAGTGCTGCATTTAACATAGAGATATTTGCTTATGATATGCTTAATTCATTCAGTCAGGCATGTACAACCTTTACCGGTCAGAATTATGGCGCAGGGCAGATAAAAAGGTGCAAAAAGGTATTGCTGCTTTGCATTTTGGAGGATGCGATTGCTACGGCATCTGTAATTGTTCTTGTGCTTATATCAGGAAAGGCATTGCTCTCGATATTTAATAATGATTCACAGGTAATCGAACTTGGATATACAAGACTTGTAATGATATTCTCGGCTTATACATTCAGTATGCTGTATGAGAATTTATCGGGATATCTGAGAGGCTTTGGAATTTCGCTTATGCCTGCGATACTAACCATTATAGGTGTGTGCGGTGTGAGAATTCTATGGATATTTACAGTATTCCCAACGCATAAAACGTTTAAGGCTATAATGACAGCCTATCCAGTCAGTCTGGCAACTACAGCATTGCTTATATTTATTGCTGTTATGATATATAGACCATCACATAGATTAAAAATACATAGCCAAGAAGCATAATTATCATATTATATATGTAAATTGAATACATTATATATGCTGAACTACAAAATCAGGGGGATAAAACTATGAGGTTATTTTTGGAGAAATTTTTCACAAGCTATCTGAAGGAAAGAAACCTTGACGCCACACTTGCTTGTGTGACAGACAATGTAATAAGTATTGGAACTGGAGAGCAGGAGGTGGCTAAGGGCAAGGCTGAGCTTGAGTCGCTTCTACGAGAGGAATTTGAACAGATGCCGAAGCCACTTTGGTTTGAGATATCTAACTATGAAGAAATATCACTTGGAACAGAAGATGTGAAGAGTGCATTTGCAAATGTTTATGTGAAGCTTGTTGATGGCGATGATGTAATTGATATGTATACAAGACTGTTATGCACCTGCTGTAAGGTTGATGGCGAGTGGAAGCTTGCAGCAGTTCATATGTCAACGCCTACCGCTACACAGGAGCAGTGTGAGTTCTTCCCGCTTAGGTATGGCAGAATGACTAAGAATAAGATGTCACAGAAGACAAATGAGAAGCTCATGGAGCTCATATCTAAATCACTTCCAGGTGGTATTATGGGTGGTTACCTTGAGGAGGGCTTCCCTCTGTATACCATAAATGACAAAATGTTAGAGATTCTTGGATATACATATGACGAGCTTATAGACGCTACGGATGAAAAGATGATGAATATAATTTATGAGGGCGACCAGACCAGAGTTGAGGAGAGCATAGAAACCCAGTTTGAGCTGTGCAATGAGTATGAGGTTGAGTATAGAGTTGTAGGCAAGGGCGGACGTATTATATGGGTAAATGATATCGGCAAGAAGATTGTCACAGATGATGGCAGAGAGGCAATGATAAGTATCATGACCGATATAACGGAGCGAGTTGAGAGAGAAGGCGTACTGATTAAAGAGGCAAATGCTGATGCACTTACAGGACTTTACAACAGACGTAAGGTTATAGGTGTAATAGAGGAGGCATTAGGGTTGGAGCAGAGCGGAAGCTTATTTATATGTGATGTGGATAACTTTAAGAGCCTTAATGACACAAAGGGACATATTGAGGGCGATAAGGTTTTGGTGAAGCTTGCAGAGTACATGAGAAAATATATAAAGCATCGTGGAATTGCTGCGAGATTAGGTGGAGATGAATTTTTGCTGTTCTTCCCGAATACAGAAGGCGATAATCAGGAGATGATAGATATAGTTAAGTCGATCCAGACAGATTTTGTTTCTTATGTGAAGCAGAATTACCCGGACCTTGATGTATCATTAAGTGCAGGTGGAGTTAAATCTAATCAGGGTTATGACTTCCAGACATTATACAGAAGAGCGGATGATGCACTTTATATTGCGAAGAAAACAAAGGGTAATATAGAATTTTCAGGGAAAATATAAGTGGTGTAATATATAATAAATAATAAAAATGGATAGCCTCCGAACTATGTCCGGAAGCTATCCATTATAAAATCACCCTTTAATTACAGCTTCATATATCCGTAGCTGTTTACTATAGCGTCAAGCTTCTGACCTGACTTACAGAAAGGACACTCGCTGTGAGCATAAGTCTGGTACTCAGGGAAGTCCTCTGACTTAAATATTGAGTGAATCTTATTCTTGTTTATATCATCTACAGCAGAGAAAAGAGCTGATACACCGGCAACAGAACCGCCATAGTACTCTATACACTCAAGAGCTCTCTGGATAGTACGACCTGTTGTTGCTGTTGCGAGAAGCAATAACACATGCTTATCCTTAATCATAGGCTGTAAATTGTCACGGAACACAAGCTGTCCCATTGAATTAACCTCTGGTGAAACTACATATATGGTCTGGTGAGCGTTCATAGACATGAAACCTGCTGCGGAAAGCTCGCTTGCAAGATAAGCACCTATTACCTCTGTGCCATCCATGCAGACTATAGTATCTACAATAGTGCTTGTAACGTATTCTCTTACTATTGCCTTTGCAGCGGCAGCAGCCATACTCTGTCTTGACTTAAGCATAGTCATATCAATGTAATAGTTGATGTGAGAGTGATTGGTTGCGAAATGTCCAGGTGTAATCTTCACCGATAATAATCTATCTGACTTTGAATATATCTTTATTGATTCTTCCATTATAAAACCTCCTTCATAAATACACATTCCCTCAAGATACATTTATTATATTTTAACTTTTTATATACCTAATGTAAAGAAAACTTTTATAAATGAACCTTCCACCCACAAAAAACTCTTGACCTAAACCTAACTTCAAGTTGTAGAATATATACAGTTAAAAATGATTATACATAATAATCAGGAAAGGAAAATGCGTATTGAATTTCTCCATGAGTTCATTATGCAAGGTAAAAAAATGGCAGTAAAACAGACAGCAGGACACAAGGAGCTGGGAGAGTTTGCTCCAAAGTTTGCAGAGCTTAATGATGACGTATTGTTTGGCGAGGTATGGTCAAGAGAGGATAAGCTTTCACTTAAGCTTCGCTCAGTAGTTACAATAAGTGCACTTATTGGAAAGGGAATAGTGGACAGCTCACTTCAGTATCACCTTATGTCAGCTAAGAATAACGGTGTAACTAAGACAGAGATGGCAGAAATACTTACTCATATAGCATTTTATGCAGGATGGCCAAATGCATGGGCTGCATTTAAGATGGCTAAGGAGGTATATGCTGATGAGTGCGAGGAGGAGCATGGCGGCTTCTTCGGACAGGGTGAGCCTAATACTGCATTTGCCAAGTATTTTATAGGACAGAGCTACTTAAAACCATTAACAAATCCTGCGGAGACATTAGGTGTATTCAATGTAACCTTTGAGCCGGGCTGCCGCAACAACTGGCATATTCACCACGCTAAATCAGGCGGCGGACAGATATTGATATGTGTTGATGGCGAAGGCTGGTATCAGGAAGAGGGCAAAGAGGCACAGAGCCTTAAGCCGGGTGATGTTGTAACTATACCTGCCGGAGTTAAGCATTGGCATGGTGCTAAGAAGGACTGCTGGTTCTCACACATTGCAATAGAGGCACCGGGCGAGGAGTGCAGCAACGAATGGTGCGAGCCTGTTACAGATGAGGTATATGCAGCATTAGATTAATTACTACGATATTTAGCAGGTGACATACCTGTGTACTTGGAAAAGAGTCGGCTGAAATATAGTGGATTGTCATATCCAACTATGCAGCCGATTTCTTTTATGCTGTAATCCGTGGTCTCAAGGAGCATTTTTGCGTTGGCAATTCTAAGTGAGATAATATACTGCATGGGAGTTTTATTTGTATAACGTCTAAAGCTCCTTATAAACCAACTTATGCTCATGCCGCGTGATGAGGCATATTTCTCAATGCATATCTCGCTGTTATAGTGCTCGTTAAAATAATGTATAGCCTGCTCCATCTCAGCCTCAAGGTAAGCAATTTTCTGATTAGCCATGACTATATTTCTGTGAAGAAGAATGAATATTTCCCTCAGGAGCATGGAAGTCATTTCCTCATAGTTGTCTCTGCATTTTTGAAGCTCATCTATAATTCTCTCAAATAACATCTGATAATAAGGCGAGGTCTTGCTTGCTATAACCCTCTGGCAATCATCTATGCCATATTCTTTTAAAATATTATCAACGTCATATCCTGTAAAATGCACCTAATAAACCTCAGTCTTATCATCCCTGTAATATACATATTTCTGCGGCTCGTCTGGGCGGTACAAAACCATATTTCCTGCACCTACAAGCTGCTTTTTTACATCAAAATAAAAATGTGCCTGTCCGGAGGCGATATAGAGAAGCTGATAATCAATACGACCTTTTGGACGAGAGGTTTTTAACTGCGATTTTGTGTATATACGATAAATGCCGCAGCTACCGACAACAAGTGGTGCTGACGTATCACAAAATGCGGCTGTGGAATTGTGAAGATATGCAGAATTAATGTACATTTGCCTGAGTTTCTCCTTTGCAATGATTAAGTAGTAAAATAAATCAACTGTTTTAGGTGACAATTATAATATTAATAATTGTATCATTTTGTGCATGTACTGTCCAATAAAATTCATGTACCTGAGAATGTACAATGCGTATAATAAAGACATCATATATATAATGCATAAATTAGATGGAGAAGATAACATACATTGTACACACAGTAATTTAACTGTGGCAGAAAGGAGCCCATATGAACAAAATCCATGAAAATACACTTCCACCGAGAGCTTACTACATTCCGGCATCAACCCGCATGGATAATCTCGTGGAACACAGGGAGAAGTCAGACAGAATTAAGCTGCTTAACGGAGATTGGCATTTTAGATATTACCCAAATCGCTATGCTATGGAAAATGAGCTTGGTAAAGAGAATCCATTTTATACATGTGGACATGATATCTCATACTACGACACAATAAAAGTTCCAGCCACATGGCAGATGCAGGGCTATGACAGCAATCAGTACACGAATATAAGGTATCCATTTCCGTTTAATCCTCCATATGTACCAAATAACAATCCGTGTGGCACATATATACATGAGTTTATGTACAGCGTTGATGAAAATGCACCGAGGGCATATCTTAATTTTGAGGGAGTTGACTCATGCTTTTATGTGTGGCTTAACGGAGAATATGTGGGATATAGTCAGGTGTCGCATGCAACGTCGGAATTTGATATTACGGATAAGCTCATTTGCGGCAAAAACAGGATAAGTGTTCTTGTGATGAAATGGTGCTCTGGCAGCTACCTTGAGGATCAGGACAAGCTCAGGATGAGTGGAATATTTAGGGACGTGTATATAATAAATAGACCTGAGCAGGCGGTGAGAGATTATTTTATAAGGACTAACATCAAATGGAGTGGCGAGGGTGAGAATAGAAAAGCGGACAGTGCTAAGGTACATTTTGAAATAGAATATTTTGACAAGGCTGTGGAAACTACACTTTCACTTTTTGATATAGACGGAAGCGAGCTTTTTCGTGTGACGGGAAAGTCGAGCATGGAGCTTGACATAGATAAGCCGGTTTTGTGGAGCTCCGAAAATCCATATCTGTATAAGCTTTATATAGAGACTGCGGATGAGGTTATAACAGAATATATAGGTATAAGAGAAATAGAGATTAGGGAAAATGTCCTCTATATAAATGATACGAAGCTTGTATTTGCAGGGGTAAACCGTCATGAATCGGATGCGGTTACAGGATGTACCATAAATGTAAATCAGATGCTAAAGGATTTGGAGCTTATGAAGAAGCACAACATAAATGCAATCAGAACAAGCCATTATCCTAACGCTCCGATATTCTATCAGCTCTGCGACAAATATGGATTTTATGTTATTGATGAGGCTGACATAGAGGCTCATGGACCGGTGAGCCTTTACTATGAGAATGATAGTGATGAGCATATATTTAATGAGTGGAATAAGCCGATAGCTGACAACCCTTTGTGGGAGGAGGCAATTATTGACCGGGTGAGGCTTATGGTCTACAGAGACAAAAATCGTCCATGCGTAGTTATATGGTCAATGGGAAATGAGAGCGCATATGGATGTAATTTTGAGAAGTCACTTGCGTGGACGAAGAGCTATGATATTACAAGACCTACACATTATGAGAGTGCAAGATATAAAAACAAAGACAAAAAGTACGACTATTCAAATTTAGACCTTTACAGCAGAATGTACCCTCTTTATGAGGAGGTTTTGGAATATGCACATGGACAGGCAGATAAACCATTCGTGCTGTGCGAGTACAGTCACGCAATGGGTAATGGACCGGGTGATTTAGAGGATTATTTCCAGATGTTTCATGCATATGATGTTATGTGTGGGGGATTTGTGTGGGAGTGGTGTGACCATGCCATTTATGTTGGAGAGACAGCCGATGGCAGGGCTATGTACCATTATGGTGGTGATAGCGGTGAGAAGATACACGATGGCAATTTCTGTGTTGACGGCTTGGTAGCTCCCGACAGAACACCACACGCTGGACTTAAGGAATACAGAAATGTGTATCGTCCGATGAGAGCCATTAAATATGATGAGACAAAGGGCGAGATTTTATTTCACAATTACATGGACTTCACAGATGCCGCGTCATATATAACAATTAAATATTATCTCATGTGTGACGGCGAGAAGGCAGCTTGCGGAGAGATAAAATGTCCATCGATTATGCCACACTGCGACGGAAAGGCAGAGATAGACATCGACATACCTTCCACTGGAAAATGCTATCTTTTGCTGTGCTACTATTCTTCCACAGATAGACCACTTGTAAAAAGTGGTGAGCTGTTAGGCTACGAGGAGATTAAGCTAAAAAATGGTGACAATACCGACAAACCGGTAAGCTTGGTTGAGGCAGACAACAGTTCTAATGTGAAAATATCAAAAGGATTAAGCCACATAAATGTAAAGGAAGCTGCGGATAAGATAATTTTGTGCGGAGATAAATTCACTTACGAATACAACAAGCTTACAGGAATGATTGATTCTATGATGTATGATAAGACAGACATTTTGGACAAGCCGATGGAGCTTAATATCTGGCGTGCTCCGACAGACAACGATATGTACATCAAACAAAAATGGATTAAGGCAAGATACAATTATGCATACACAGAGGCATATGAGACAAGCCTTACATGTGAGGACAGCCACATTGACATATCTTCAAGACTTTTCCTTGTTGCTGACGCCGTTCAGAAAATAGCGGATGTGGATATAAAATGGACAGTAGATAATACAGGAATGATAAATGTGAGAATGGACGTAGTTAAAGAGAATGGACTTCCTGAGCTTCCGCGCTTTGGAGTTAGAATGTTTGTAAATGAAAAATTCCGTAACGTTACCTACTATGGAATGGGACCTTATGAGAGCTATATTGACAAACATAGGGCATCAGTACATGGAACCTTCAGCACAGACATAGATAAACTCTATGTTGATTATATACGCCCACAGGAAAATGGAAGCCACTGCGATTGCGATTATGTCTCATTAAAAAATGATAGCGGATATAAAAAAATAACGATTACCTCAGATAAACCATTTTCCTTTAATGCACAGAAATACACAGAGGAAGAGCTTACCATAAAAAAACACAACTATGAACTTGTGCCAAGTGAGAGCAACATGCTCTGCATAGACTATGCAATGAGAGGAATAGGCTCAAATAGCTGCGGCCCTGAGCTTATGGACAAATACAAGATTGAGGAGGAAAGCTTTACATACAGCTTTTCTATAAAACCATAACCTAAAAGTACGGGCTGGTGAGATTCGTATGGAGTGAAAATTGAGACTGTTGGAGTTGGTGTGGCTTTGTATGTGGAACTATTTGTTATTGGGCAGACTGTTGAGATTCATACGAAGGAACACTTGAAATTGCTGTGGCTAGTGGGTTTATGTGGGGGGGATTTGAGACTATTGGAGTTGGTGTGGGTTCGTGAGGAGAGCTATTTGTTATTGCGTGGGCTTGGTGGGTTCGTATGGAATGATATTTGTGTGCGCGGTCTGGAGGGGTTGTATAGAGTGATATTTGTGTGCGTAGGCTGGTGGGTTCATATGGAGGGGTATTTGTGTGCGTGGGCTGGCGAGGTTCGTGAGGAGTGATATTTGTGTGCGCAGGCTGGTGGGTTCATATGGAGGGACGTTTGCGACTGCTGGTACTTAATGAGTACGAAGTACGAATTTAGTACCACTGCACGGAGCAATAAGCGGAAGCGGTCCCGAAATAGAACCGCACCAGCCCAGCACCCACATCCCTCCACGCAAACCACACCACAAAAAAGTACTGTGTTGTTAATCCCAACCATGCTATAATATAAAAAGCAAAACCCAAGAAATGAGGAATAATCAATGAAGACAGGAAACGAACTTAGAACCTTGCTTCGCAGTATAGACCACAAAGGATATCCGAACTATAAACAGACACAGGGCGGATACCATTTTGGAGGATTTGATATATACATAGACCACGTACAGGGCGATCCATTTGCAGCACCATCAACATTACACGTTGAGGTAAAACATAAACAGGCTGGCTTTCCGACTGAGTACTATATGGCAAATGAGCCGGCTAGACTAGCGCTACAGGATTACCTTACAAGACTTATAGCAGCACAGTTTGAACGCTATAATTTCAAGGCAAAGGGCTCAGGTAAGAGTGGACTTATATCCATCACGAAGCCGGGACAGGAGATACTTGAGAGAAGTGCGTGTCAGATAACAGATGAGGCAGTAATAGTACGTTTTAATGTGGGATTTCCTGCATTTGGAAGGACAATAAATTCCTCAGAGCTTGAGAAGATACTATTTGAGTTTGTACCTAAGTGCATTGAGAATAGTCTGTACTATAACAAATTGAATAAAAAAGAGGTTGAAGAGGTTATTTATCTGGCTGAGGATCAGAAGGCGTTAAGAGATATACTTCGTGCCAATAAGCTTGTGTCATTTGTGGCAAATGGCTCAGTGCTGCCTAGAAAGTCAGGAGTATCGGACAAGCCTATGAGCGGAAGTATTCCTTTTGTGTCACCGCAGTCGATGGAGAAAACATTCACACTTCCTCACAGGGGAGCAATCACAGGTATGGCTGTGCCGGAGGGAATAACGCTTATTGTAGGTGGAGGATATCATGGCAAATCCACACTTCTTTCTGCCATACAGCAGGGTGTTTACAACCACATAGCAGGTGACGGAAGGGAGTTCGTGATAACTGATGACACAGCGTTAAAGCTAAGAGCTGAGGACGGAAGATATGTTAATAATGTTGATATATCAATGTTCATAAATGACCTGCCTAACAAGAAGAATACAACCTCATTTTGCACTGAGGATGCGAGTGGAAGTACCTCTCAGGCGGCTGGTGTGATTGAGGGAATGGAGGCAGAAACAAGACTGTTTTTGATAGATGAGGACACCTCTGCAACTAACTTCATGGTTCGTGATGAGCTTATGCAGGAGGTAATAAGCAGTGATAAAGAGCCTATCACACCATTTCTTGAGAGAGTCAGAGAGCTGTATGAGGTGAGTGGAATATCAACTATTTTGGTTGCCGGAAGCTCAGGAGCATTTTTCTATGTGGCTGATTACATTTTACAGATGGACAACTATCATGCAGTTGACATAACATCAAAGACAAAAGAATTATGTGAGAAGCATAAAGCTCCAAGAATAAAATCGGAGGGCTATAAAGCTCCTGATTTTAATAGAGTTCTGTATTATAGTAAGAATGGAACAAATCCTCGTGCTAAAAGTAATGACATTGACAGTAGTAATTCCACTGACAGAGATAATGCCAGACGAAATAATGGCAGGGGTGGCAGGCACGAGCATATCAAGATAAAATCATTTGGAAAAGAATCATTTTCACTTGACAAACAGAGTGTAAATGTAAGATATATAGAACAGTTAGTTGATGATGAACAGACTGTTATGTTAGCATATATGATGAGGTACATAATCGAGAATATGTCGGGCAGGAAGATGACTGTCAGAGAAACAGCAGACACGGTTATGAAGCTGTATGACAGAGATGGCTTTGCAGCATTTTGCACAGGCTGTGTACCATGCGGGCTTGCTGTACCTAGGAAACAGGAATTATATGCGTGTATAAACAGATACCGAGGATAAGGAGACAGATATGAAGATAGAAGAATACCTTAAGTCACACAAGCTATTAGCGGATGGTTCTATAGGAACATATTATGCCAAAATCTGCCAGACAGATGATACACCTGAGCTTGCCAATATACTCCATCCGGAGCGTATACGCGAGATACATACAGAGTATATAAAGGCTGGAGCTAAGCTTATAAGAACTAACACATTTGCAGCTAATACATCATATCTTATGAGAGATATGCAGGCCGTTAAGAGAAATATATGTGCCGCTGTTGCCATAGCGCAAAAGGCGGTAAAGGACTGTGGAAAGACGGAGGAAGAGGTGTATATTGCGGGAAGCATAGGACCTATTCCTGTTGAGGAGAGCACATATATATCGCTGGAGGAAGAATATTACGATATAGCCAGAACCTTTCTTGAGTCGGGGGTTAGAATACTTGACTTTGAGACATTTTCAGATATAGACGAGATTATGCCTGTCATACACAAGATAAAGAAGGAGTATGATGTGTGCGTAATTGTGTCATTTGCGGTTAATCAGTTTGGCTACAGCAATGCCGGACTTTCAGCCAGAAAGCTCATAAATGCGGCAGCAGGCAGCAGCGATATAGATATAACAGGTCTGAACTGTGGTGTTGGTCCGGGACATATGGAGCAGATATTATCAGACATTGTGCTCCCTGATGACAAGTACATTCTTGTAATGCCAAATGCGGGATATCCTAAGAGAATAAGAAATAGAATTGAGTTCTCAGACAGTCCGGAATATTTTTCTGACAAAATGAAACAGCTTGATACACTTGGAGCAGACGTGTATGGTGGCTGCTGCGGAACAAGTCCTGCATTTATCAGCCGTCTGGCAGAGTGTATTGACTGGTCTGCCGAGAAAACGCTAAGGCAGAATAAGAAGCCCAAGCCGGAGAATAAGAAGCCTTTGAAAAAGGGATTTTTATATAATGAGGATGGCTCATTAAAGACACACAAGCTCATTGCGGTCGAGCTTGCACCACCGCTTAATGCTGATGACAAGAGACTTCTATCGGCAGCTTATGAGCTTAAGAATTCAGGTGTTGATGTGCTCACCTTCCCTGACTCACCTTCGGGAAGAACCAGAGTTGATTCTGTACTTATGGCAGAGAAGGTAAGACGTGAGACGGGAATGGACGTAATGCCACACATATGCTGTAGGGACAAAAATGCTATAGCTATGCGCTCGACCTTCCTTGGAGCACATATAAATGACATACACAATCTACTGATAATAACCGGAGATCCTGTTCCAACCATGGCAAGAGAATCCATCAAGTCAGTGTTTAATTTTAATTCAGTTGGTCTTATGAATATCGTAAAGGATATGAACGAGGAGATATTTAAGGAGACACCGATATCATATGGCGGAGCGGTAAATCAGGGAAGAAGAAATCTTGATATTGAGATATCACGCCTTAAGAAGAAGATGGAGGCTGGTGCAGAGTTCTTCCTTTCACAGCCGGTATTCTCCAAGGAGGATGCGGAGAGATTAAGAAGCATCAAGGAACAGACAGGTGCTAGAATTTTGTGCGGAATAATGCCGCTTGTCAGCAGAAATAATGCTCTGTTTATGAAAAATGAGATTGCCGGAGTAGCAGTAAGTGATGAGGTTATAGAAAGATATCCTGAAAATGGTACTCGTGAGGAGGGTGAGGCAGTCGGTGTTGCACTCGCCAAGGAGATGATTGGGTGTACATATGATTTTGCTGACGGATATTATTTTACGTTCCCATTTAACAGGGTTTATCTTATGAAGCAGATATGGAATGGTGAAGATGGAAGAAAATAGGAGAGATTTGTCTGGCAGTACGCTTAAGCTTATTGCCATGCTTACAATGCTTATAGACCACATTGCAGCGTGCGTTTTGTCAAAGGTTATCACCTCTAATCCTGATAATTTTGATGCACTTGGCAGTGTGAAACACAATCAGATATATCACATATATATGGCTATGCGTCTTATTGGGCGCATAGCATTTCCTATATTTATATTTCTTTTGATAGAGGGCTTCAAGTACACAAGAAACAGATGGAAATACATGGCAAGATTATTTTTGTTTGCATTTATATCTGAGATTCCATTTGACATGGCGGTAAACCTTAACCGTGAGGATATCGTGTCGGGAAAAATTGTAGAATTTTCAAGCCAGAATGTGTTCTTTACGCTTGCGATAGGTATGCTTGTCATAACTGTTATAGATATAATTGCCAATCTGAAAATGGATGCACTTGGATTATTCTGGCTTAAATTCTGTGTTGTGGTGCTTGGAATGGGGCTTGCATTTGCTTTACAGACAGATTACGGTGCTGTTGGAGTGCTTGCTATTGTGGCTGCATATTATTTCCGTGGAGAAAAGGGAAAGCAGACTATTGCGAGCTGTGTTATTCTTGCAGCCACAAGTCTGACTGAACTGTTTGCACTGGTTGATATAATACCTATATACTTCTACAGAGGTCGAAGGGGCTTAAAATTCAAATGGCTTTTCTATGCATTTTATCCGGTACATCTTTTAGTGTTAGCTATAATAATTTATTTACTTGGTCTATGATACAAATGTGATACATGGCACAGATAAAATTCAAGGTGTTTAATCGTTGATTTATATTTTTATGCAATTAACAGGGGGATAATAATGATTAAAGTATTGGTTGTAGATGATGAGTTTCCTATAGCTAATCTTATAAAGGAAACCTTAGAAAAATCAGGATATACCTGCACCTGTGTATATGACGGTGAAAGTGCTGCTGATGCCATAGAAAATGAAGTTTTTGACCTTGTCTTGTTAGATGTCATGCTTCCTAAGATAAATGGCTTTGAGCTTATAGAATATATAAGACAGTATAATGTGCCTGTCATATTCCTTACTGCCAAGACTGATGTGAGGGACAGAGTGAAGGGCTTAAGGCTCGGTGCGGAGGATTATATTATCAAGCCATTTGATACGACTGAGCTGATAGCAAGAGTTGAGGTTGTGCTGAGGAGATTTGAAAAATATGTGGAGAAAATTCAGATATTGGATTTGGAGATAGATCCTGTTTCGAGACAGGTGACTAAGGCTGGAGTTCCTGTGGAGCTTACATACAAGGAGTTTGAACTGTTGCTGCTTTTAGTTAAGAATAAAAATATTGCGTTATATCGTGAGACGATATATGAGAAGGTCTGGAATGATCCATTTACGACCGACTCAAGAACAGTAGATTTGCATATTAACAGAATACGAAAGAAGCTCGGATTGGAGAAGCATATTCAGACAGTATTCAAGGTTGGTTACCGCTTTGTGGAGGAAGCAGTATAGATTATGAAGATATCACTTAAAATATTTGTATTTACATATTGTGTGATGATGTGTATTACGGTGGTTACCGGCTTTATGCTTGTCAATTATCTGTACAGAACAGACCTTGAACAGGCAAAGGAAAGTGCCTTAGAGAATAATGAGGTGCTATACACATATGTTGCTACAATTGATGGAATACCGGATGTTGGGTATGTTAAGTATTCCATGGCGGATTTTGTCCAGAGAATGGCTGGAACTAAGGGACATGAGAAGAGTGTATTTATAGGAACATATGATGCGTGGAAACAAAGAGTAGTGCTTGATGGTTATGACGATATAGAGTCAGGTCAGGTTATATCCAGCGTTATACAGAGTGACAACGGAATATTTGTTCAGGTTACAAGCAGATGTAGTGACAGATATATAATTAACTACTATGATATAACGAAGATAATAGCGAAGAGAGATTCAAACTATAATCTGTACCGTCAGGCAATTATTGTCCTGTCTATGGTTATTGCTATTGTCCTTTATGTGTTCTCAAGGTATATAACAAAGCCTATCGAAAAGATTACCAATATGGCAGAGAAGATATCAGCCGGAGATTATTCAGTGAGAACTGACGCTGATTATAGGAAAATGAAATCTTACGAGGTCGCAAAGCTTGGTGAGACCTTAAATGAGCTCGCTGAGAACACAGAACAGCATATTGCTGATTTAGAGAACCTTGCCAGAAAGAATGAGGACTTTGTCGGCAACTTTACACATGAGATAAAAACTCCTATGACCTCGATAATCGGATATGCAGATTTGCTTAGAACCTATGATTTAGAGCCTGACAAGAGACGCGAGTACAGCAACTTTATATACCGTGAGAGTAAGCGCTTGGAAACTCTGTCAATAAATCTTTTGCAGCTCATAGTTATGGGTAAAAAGGAGTTTGACAAGATTAGTATAAATGCGGGAGATTTTTTTGCAAGGCTTAAGGAATCTGTATTGTTTGTAGGCAAGAAATACAGCGTTGACATTGACATAAGCTATGATGATGCAGAGTTATATATAGAACCTTCGCTTCTTATTGCCGCTGTTGTCAATCTGACTGACAATGCATGTAAGGCTTCCGGTGAGAATACAGTGGTAAAAGTAAAGGGAACAAGACAGGACAAGACATATAATATAACAGTATCAGATAATGGCTGCGGAATTCCTGAGGACGAGATAACCAAGATTATTGAGCCGTTTTATATGGTTGATAAATCAAGAGCCAGAAAACAGGGTGGTGCAGGACTTGGACTTGCGCTTAGCGTTAAGATTGCCGATATACATGGCGGTAAGCTTGATATTAAGAGTGAGGTAGATAAGGGAACTGACGTTACAATAACAATTCCTTTATTTGCCGATAAGAGTGTTGGTATTGGAGGTGAATCGGATGAAGCTTAAAGAGACCTTGAAAACAATTTTAGTGATTGCGATTTTACTTGCCATAACCATGATTGGCTTGGAGATACCAAGAGGAATATATAGCCGTGATGACGAGAACCTTATGAAGCAGGTTTCAATTCAGGAATATAACGTTGATGTTGTGACAGAGCCAATGCAGCTTGAACAGAAGATAGAGGCACTTTCAAGTGATGATGCCATTCTTGCCGAGGATAAATCTAAGACCTTTAACATTGATGAGAAACGCGAGATTATGGCACAGATTGCAGATGAAATAGATGGACTTCTTAAGTATGAATGGAAGGATTACATTAAAGACATTCTGACTGATACAGATACGATGAGCTCTGTGCATGTAGTTGAGGTTTTGCGTGTAGTAGATGAAAAGATATATTCATTTAACATAGGAATATTAAGCTTTGATAATTACTATAGTGATAAAAGAATGAGTCAGCCGGGTATAATAGTGTTTGATATGG